>NZ_JBLWEX010000113.1:0-10809 GCF_048323875.1 Yersinia sp. LJYL362 | reverse complement strand
GTAGAGATTTGCGGAATACCGTATTTCTCCATGATGAATTGAGCCTGAGTACCCTTACCAGCGCCCGGAGCGCCCAGCAGAATGATACGCATTGCGTAAATCCCCTTGCTATGTAGTTTTTCTATGTATTTTTACGTAAACAAATCAAAATTGCGGAAACAAGCAACCTTACCATTTTCAGGGGGGTTGGCTCAAGGCGCACGAGGCGACTTCGTAGAATTGGATCGGCAGAAACAGGCAGGATAAAAATTTAATTCATTGAAATAAAATAAAAACGCCCCGAATAAGCTATCTATCCGAGGCGTTCTAATACTAGATTAAGCGGTTAATAACTGATTCATTCGACGAATGAACTGGTTAGGATCCTCTAGGGTTCCTCGCTCAGCCAATAGTGCTTGATCCAGCAGTAACTCAACCCATTCAGCGAACTGCGTATCATCAGCCACATCAGCAGCACGTTTGACCAGGCTATGTTCCGGGTTCAGTTCAAAGATATACTTCACTTCCGGTGCCTGCTGACCCGCAGCGGCGAACAATTTCGCCATTTGCGTGCTCATTTCATCCGCATCCGTGGTGACAATGGCCGGAGTATCCGTCAAACGGTGGGTCAGACGGACATCTTTTACACGCTCACCCAACAGCGTTTTCACACGCTCGACAAAAGGCTCCAGCGCTTTATCCGCTTCTTGCTGTTCTGGGCGCTCTTCATCGGCCAATTTGTTCAATGAGTCATCTGCTTTGCTGACTGATTGGAAAGCTTTACCATCGAACTCAGTCAGGTAGCTCATCATCCATTCGTCAATACGATCGGACAACAGCAAGACTTCAATGCCTTTTTTACGGAACAGCTCCAAATGCGGGCTGTTCTTGGCAGCGGCATAGCTATCCGCAGTGATGTAATAAATCTTCTCCTGCCCTTCGGCCATGCGGCTGACATAGTCTTCTAGCGACACGGTTTGCGCGGAGCTGTCAGTATGGGTCGAAGCAAAGCGCAGTAACTTGGCAATGGTATCTTTGTTGCTACCGTCTTCCGCTGGCCCCTCTTTAAGAGCCATACCAAACTGTTGCCAGAACTGCTGATACTTCTCAGCGTCATCTTTAGCCAGTTTTTCCAACATTTGCAGTACACGTTTGGTCAGCGCACTGCGCAGGTTCTGCGTTACACGGCTGTCTTGCAAGATCTCGCGCGAAACGTTCAGCGGCAGATCATTGGAATCAATCAGGCCGCGAACAAAACGCAGATAATTCGGCATGAACTGCTCAGCGTCATCCATGATAAACACGCGCTGTACATACAGTTTGAGGCCGTGCTTATGGTCGCGATTCCACATATCCCAAGGCGCTTGCGCCGGGATGTACAACAGACTGGTGTACTCTTGCTTACCCTCTACGCGGTTATGACTCCAAATCAGTGGATCAGTGAAGTCATGAGCAATATGTTTGTAGAATGCTTTGTATTCGTCGTCAGTTATTTCAGCTTTGCCGCGAGTCCACAACGCCTGGGCTTTGTTGATTTTCTCCCAAGTGACAGTGCCATCTTCTTCATTTTTACTTTCGATTTCGACTGGCAGTGCAATATGGTCTGAATATTTGCTGATAACAGAACGCAAGCGCCAGTTATCAAGGTATTCATCTTCACCTTCGCGCAAATGCAGAGTAATTTCCGTACCGCGCTCTTCTTTGGTGATATCCGCTATGGTGTAATCACCCTCGCCTGCTGATTCCCAGAACACACCTGCATCTGCGGGCGCGCCAGCAGCGCGAGTGCGAACGGTGACTTTATCTGCCACGATGAAAGCAGAATAGAAGCCCACACCAAACTGGCCAATTAATTGGCTATCTTTCGCCTGGTCTGAGCCGATAGATTCGAGGAATGCTTTAGTCCCTGATTTCGCGATAGTACCGAGATTATCAATGACTTCTTCACGGCTCATACCAATACCGTTATCACTTAGGGTCAAAGTACGCTTTTCTTTATCAAAAGATAAACGCACACGCAGCTCGCCATCGCCTTCAAACAATTCTGGGTGAGACAGTGCGCGGAAACGAAGTTTATCTGCCGCATCAGAGGCGTTAGAGATAAGCTCGCGCAAGAAAATTTCTTTATTGGAATAAAGCGAGTGAATCATCAAATGAAGAAGTTGTTTTACTTCTGACTGAAATCCACGGGTTTCTTGACCTTTCATACTCATTAATTACCTCAATCCAAATTACCGACAGGTAGATAAAATCGAACAGTGAGTATCAAATGGGGTCAATTGTGGGGGCTTTCAAGCCTTAACACAGAAAAAATAGAGAATCAGGGGCGATTGATTGAACATCACGGATGAAATTATTCATATGATAATCAATAACAAAACAATCGCCCAGCAGATTAAATAGGATGGGACTTGCTAAAACTAGTACTTAATGGGATTACGTCCCGCTAATGAGTGGGATAGGGTTGTACCATCAACCATTTCCAACTCACCACCGACTGGCACACCGTGTGCAATACGGCTGGCTAACACACCATACTGACCGCACATCTGACCAATATAGTTGGCAGTTGCATCCCCTTCGACTGTCGGGTTGGTCGCCAGAATAACTTCAGTGATCGTTTCAGTTTCCAGCCGTTTTTCAAGCAAATCCAAACCAATATCACCGGGGCCAATGCCGTCCATGGGGGATAAATGCCCCATCAACACAAAATAGCGCCCACCAAACTGGCCTGTTTGCTCAATGGCATGGATATCTGCCGGGCTTTCGACCACGCAGATTTGACCATTTTGCTGCCGCCGTGGATTAGAGCAAATGGTGCAATGCTCTTGCTCGGTAAAGGTACGGCAGTCAGCACAGTGACCAATTTCAGACATTGCACGCGTCAATGACTGTGCCAGGCGCATTCCACCGCTACGATCCCGCTGTAGCAATTGGAATGCCATACGTTGCGCCGATTTCGGGCCTACGCCCGGCAAACAGCGCAACGCCTCCATCAATGATTCAAGGAGTGGACTGGTTTGCATCAGAACGGCATCTTAAAGCCTGGTGGTAACTGCATACCACTTGATACTGAAGCCATTTTTTCTTTTTGCGTTTCATCGATGCGACGAGCAGCATCGTTCAATGCCGCAGCAATCAAATCTTCCAGCATTTCTTTATCTTCTTCGACCAACAGGCTTGGGTCGATTTCAACCCGGCGGCAGTTATGCGCCCCATTGATAGTCACTTTTACCAAGCCCGCGCCAGATTCACCGGTAACTTCCAATTTGGCGACTTCTTCCTGCATCTGCTGCATTTTTTCCTGCATCTGCTGGGCTTGCTTCATTAAATTGCCAATACCGCCTTTACCAAACATAGTCATCTCTCATAGCAAGGGGCCGCGTCAGTGCACCATGCACTTATCGCAGCGGTTAAACCGGTCGGATACTTTCTTCATCCAGTTCGGCGTCGAAGAAACGACGCAGCGTCTGAATATTATTATCCGCAATAATTGACTGGCGTGCTTGTGCCAGCTTTTCTTCATAAATGGCCTGCCGCCACTCTAACGGGGTACGCTCCGCCAGATTATCATCTTCGATAACACTTAGTGTGACTGTATTACCGTGTAATTCACTCAATGCGTCTGCCAACGTCTTTTGTGCCGAAGGCGAGTTTAAATGGCGCTGAGCAGAACGCAGGTGAAGGCGAATATTACCCGGTTCTATTTCTTCTTTAAATGCATTCAGCGCAAGTTGTTGCACCAATTTGGGAATGTGTAATTTATCAATTTCTGCTGCCCAAGGATCGCGAACCATCGCTTCTTGAGCCAATTTAGCAGAAAGTTCCGGCGTTTTTTCATGCTCCAATGCCGATCGCAATGCTTTTGGTGTCGCTACCGGCTCTGCTGGCACCTCTGGCTGATTCTGCGCAGTCCAGCGATAAGCTTCTTTCTTCGCCGGTTTCTTCTCTTCCGTGGATTTGGCGGCCAGGCGCTGCTGGCTGCGCTCAGTCACCGAAGCTAAACGCTCCAGCGCTGAGTTTACCGGCCGCGCTTTTCCTGGCGCTGCCGGCTCATTCTTTTTTGGTGGGGTCGTCCCCGACTTGCGCAGTAACTGCGTGCGTGCTTGCAGCAATTGCGCGGTAGCGTCTGGAAGCTCGGTGTTAACCGACGCAGTGGCACCTAATGGCGGGGCCTCATGCTGTGGCGCATGTTGGGTAGATGACGGAGCCTGAAAATGTTGCTGCGGCGCTGGTGTATTATCCGCTATCGCCGCAGGAGCACTAACTGGCACCCTCTGTGGCTCGGCAATTATCGCTTTAGGGTGAAACGCCAAGGCACGCAATAAAGTCATTTCGACCCCCATGCGGCGGTCAGGGGCATATGCTAACTCTTTTCGCCCCACCAGCAATGTCTGGTAGTACAGTTGGATATCTGTCGGCGGCAGTGTCCGCGCCAACTCGCGTAATCGCGGCTCAATAGTCGCGTAGTGATTATCCAGCATGGAGGGCAATAACTGCACCATCGCAATGCGGTGCAGCAAACTTAAGGTTTCGACTAATAGATTTTCCCAGTCAACACCGCGTGATGCCGCTTGCTCAAGCTGGGCCATCACGCGTGCGCCATCGGCACTCACTAACGCTTCAATAATCGCCAGCGGTTGTTCGTCATCCAATGTTCCCAACATTTGGCTGACAGTGGCGGTAGTGACATGACCATCCCCCATCGCGATGGCCTGATCAGCCAAACTGAGCGCATCGCGCATACTGCCATCAGCAGCACGCGCTAGTAATTGTAATGCTCTGGCATCACTACTGATTTGCTCGGCTAACAGTATTTTTTCGAGCTGGGCACGAATCACCTCAACATCAATGACCTTTAGGTGAAACTGCAAACAGCGAGAAAGTATGGTGACGGGTAACTTCTGCGGATCGGTTGTCGCCAGCAGGAATTTCACATGGGCTGGCGGTTCTTCAAGAGTTTTCAACAAGGCATTGAAACTGTGCCGTGACAACATGTGCACTTCATCGATCAAATAGACTTTGAAGCGGCCACGAGCCGGCGCATATTGGACATTATCCAGCAGTTCGCGGGTATCTTCGACTTTAGTGCGCGAAGCCGCATCGATTTCGATCAGATCAACAAAACGACCTTGCTCGATTTCCAGGCAATTTGCACAGGTGCCACAAGGGGTGGCAGTAATGCCCGTTTCGCAGTTGAGGCCTTTGGCTAACAACCGGGCAATAGAGGTCTTACCTACCCCACGGGTGCCAGAAAATAAATAGGCGTGATGAATTCGCCCTAATGAAAGGCCATTAGCCAACGCCGTCAGGACATGTTCCTGACCAACGACGTCGGCAAACGTTTTGGGGCGCCACTTACGGGCAAGGACCTGATAGCTCATTAATACCGGAGAAGTTGAATAATATAGAAGGTCATGCTAACACAGCCTCACTACTGACAGCGAGGCTGATATTTTCAGTACAATCAATGGCCAGAGAAATCAACCAGACTGTAGCAAGTAATGCCTTGGTCATTCAGGCGAGCTTCGCCACCCAAATCGGGTAAATTAATCACAAACGCGGCATCGGTGACTTCACCACCCAGTTGACGAATAAGTTTAACCGTCGCTTCAATTGTCCCACCGGTCGCCAGTAAGTCATCAATAACCAAGACCTTATCGCCCGGTTTAATGCTGTCGGTGTGGATCTCAAGTTTGTCAGTACCGTATTCTAACTCATAGCTTTCGCTGATGGTCTCACGTGGTAACTTGCCCGGCTTACGGACGGGAACAAAGCCAACGCCAAGAGACAAAGCCACTGGCGCACCAAATAGAAAACCACGCGCTTCGGTACCCACGACTTTAGTTACGCCCTTATCCAGATAGCGCTCAGTCAACAGCTCAATGCTGGCGGCGTAGGCTAATGGATCTTCCAGCAAGCTGGTCACATCACGGAACAGTATTCCCGCTTTTGGGTAATCGGGGATAGTTTGGATACTGTCTTTAATATATTTAAGCTGTTGTGCTGTATTAGGTGCAGTAGCGGTCATAATTTGTGCCTGATAAAACTGCTGTACATACTAAAGCGCGGCCAGTCGATGCTAAAATGGCATCAACTGAGTAACTTAGCCTATCAACCCATCACGCCTCGATAGAGTAAATTACGTCATCCTTAACCCTAAGGATGCAACGAGGGGATATCCCGCGCACGAAAACGCTCAAATCTATGCAAACTGGCATTAAAATGCAACTGATGTGAACGACTCAGGGCCTTTTTTGTTGCGATAGGTCAATAACTGGCATCCGTAACATAAAGGTCAATAATAACGTCAATATCACCAGCAAAATGCCTCTGACCCACCAAATTTTCACCAACCAGAGCGAAATTGTGAACGTGAGCACCGTCACCAATATTGCTTTCCATTTAACGCCTGGGGGCAAAGCCCGATGTTGCTGCCATGTGCGTATGTAACTACCAAACCATGAACGATAAAGCAGCCAATGATGAAAACGAGGAGAGGATCGTGCAAAACACCACGCCGCCAGTAGCAAAAATGGCGTAGTGGGTAACAAAGGAAGCACAACACCTAAGGTTGCCAAAACCACTGCCAGCCAACCCAAAGCTATCAACAACCAACGAGACATACACTCCCTTTATAATAATATTTCTCAATGTGGTCCTATCATTAACGCATGCACTGGTCATCATCAATAGATATTATTGGCATTATTACCACTAACATAGCGTTTTAGCCGCCCCTCGCTTGTAAGCATCGACATTCAAAGGCAAGCTGGCGGAAAAATCCCCCAGGAGAAGCGCCATGAGTACAGAAAAGCTATTACAGGTGCTTGAAAGCCAAATTGAGGCATTATCGGCTCAGGTCGGCCCACAAGCTAACATGCCTTCTCAGCAGGCCCGTTTTGACCTGAAATTATTTGGCAATCATGGTAACCGTTTTCGCGATTATCTACTGGAAGTACACAAAAACATGGCCCAATTAAAACAGGTCGTTGCAGAGAATCGTACACAGCAGGTCGCCTTTTTAGCTGAAAAGCTGGTCGCACAAATATCCGCCTTACAACGAGAGTTAGCCACTCAAAAGCTGAGAAAAACCAACCCTGAACCCAAGTATAATAAGTTAGACCCTTACCACAAGCTGGCTGAGCATCAAGATTATGAGCGGCGAATACTGGCCATGATTCAGGACAGAGAAAGCCAACTGGGTAAGCAAAATTTATTGACCGAGCAACAGAAGATACAAAAAGAACTCGCCGCACTGGAGGGCCGTTTAATGCGCTGCCGGCAGGCACTGATAAAAATAGAACGCAGTATTGAGAAGAAAGAGAACGGTTTTTGAATATTTATCACATTTTTTGAATCATTAGGGTTTCGATAGCGAATACTTTTCTATAATGTTTTATACCTACCTTGTTTCAAGTTGCAGGGGTTAGCTGGTTCAATCCCCCATGTGCTGTGTTTATGTGAACTTATCGGGTTTTCTCACTAGCCACCTGAGTACAGCTTGAAATCTATTGGGTAGATGAATTGAAATCAAGTTAGGTGGGAACTGGCAGTAACTTATCCCCATCAAACTTTCCTCACTCACTGAAAATCAAATATTGGCCAGATTATGTCAGTTGAAAAAGCTTCACCAGAACTGCAACTGGCAGTAGATCTTATCTACTTGCTGGAATGCAATGAGATAGCGCCGGAAACAGCACTGGCAGCGTTAGCTATCGTGCAACTTGATTATCAGCATAAGCTGCGCAATCAAACATCTGATTGACCCGGTTATTCCTGATGTTTAGCCAAGGCGATACCATCGAGTATCGCCTTGTTGTAGTTAGTTACATGCAAAACGTATGAATTCACCGTTACCCCTACCTAACAGTTTTAAGCGAGTGGCTTGTTGATATCCGGTAAATCAGGTTTGGTATCCCCAATTGGCGACTTCTCCGACGGTGCAGAGGGCAATTCTTTCGTATCAAAAGGCCGGCTTACCTCTTGAATTTCAGTGCCATCAGGTTTGTGTAAATACACATCCAACTGATTAAACGCAATGTTGATGTCATTCTCGCGGCATAACTTATCAATCGCACTATTCAATTCATCAACCGTATAGCTGCGGTCACGTAATTCGCGTACATACACCCGCAATTCATGATCAAGGGTACTGGCACCAAAGTTGAGGAAGAATACATGAGGCTCAGGGTCAGTCATAACCCGCGGATTCTCATGAGCCGCTTTTAGCAATATATCTTTAACTTTCGCTAAATCAGAGCCATACGCAACGCCAACTTTAATAATAATCCGGGTAATAGTATCTGATAGCGACCAGTTGATCAGGCGCTCGGTAACAAAGGCCTTATTCGGAATAATCACCTCTTTGCGGTCAAAGTCGGTGATCGTGGTGGCACGAATACGGATTTTGTTAACATTGCCGGAGAAAGTGCCAATGGTTACGGTGTCGCCAATACGAACAGGGCGTTCGAACAAAATAATCAAACCCGATACAAAGTTGGCAAAAATCTCCTGCAAACCAAAGCCCAAACCAACTGACAGCGCGGCAACCAGCCATTGCAGTTTATCCCACGATACCCCGAGAGAGCTGAGTGCAGTTATCCCCCCAATCGCGGTAATGAGATAGGTTAAAATGGTGGTGATGGCATAAGAGGTGCCCTGACGTAGCTGTAACCGCGACAACACCACCACCTCAAGCAATCCGGGCAGGTTGCGCGTCAGGATATAAGCAACCACTAGCGCCATTAATGCCACGAGCATATTTCCCAATGTGACCGCCTGAGAAACACTCGCGCCCGCCACGGTTGTGGTGTAATGCCACAAAGAGATGCTGTCGAGATAGGAGATAACCGTTATCAAATCAGCCCAGATGGCATAGAAACAAGTGGCGAAAATCAGGAACAGAACCATAGTGGTCAAACGCAATGACTGCTGGTTAATTTGTTCCAGTGCCAGTGGGGGTTCTTCGACCGGCTCACCGCCCTCAGCCCCCTCTTTCACCAGATTTTGTCGCCGGGCGATGGCGCGACGATAGGCTAAACGTCGTGCCGCAACCCCCAATCCACGAATCGCCGTCAGGTAAATGATATTCCACAGGAATAATAAATAGAGACTATCAATCCAGCGGCCTGCCAGTTGCAGAGTTGTGTAGAAATACCCAGCAACCATTAATCCAATCAATATGATCGGCGTTCCTGCAATAGCGGTGACTATCACGAGTCGAACCGCGTGAGAATCTTTCTCACGCCAGCTATCACGGCAGAATGGATAGACAAACAGCGCCAACAATGCCAAAGCAATAACAATGACGACCTGCCCGATAACATCATCTACCAACCGAAGTGGGCTTTTCTCCCCCAAGGCAGACCAGAAGATAACAGGCAGTAATGCAGCCCCCAATCGCACCATTTGACGTCGATAATGGGCGCATCGGTCAGCGGCTATCATAAAGTGCCGC
This sequence comes from Yersinia sp. LJYL362, assembly GCF_048323875.1. Classification (NCBI taxonomy): domain Bacteria; kingdom Pseudomonadati; phylum Pseudomonadota; class Gammaproteobacteria; order Enterobacterales; family Yersiniaceae; genus Yersinia; species Yersinia sp. LJYL362. The sequence continues at coordinate 1,370 of NZ_JBLWEX010000113.1, read as the reverse complement.
TCGGTAATGCCACCTGGCGATAACATGCGATAGGTCAGGTCAAACACCAGCCAGAACAGCGCCAGACGTTGGAAGAAACTCCAGAAGAAATCACTAAGATTAAAATCTGAACGCAAACACCAATAACCTATACCCAATATGATCAGAGACCCTGGCAACACTTTCAGCAAGGTGAGCATGATGGCTTTCGGTGTGTGCATTTGACTGTCGTGTTTTAATTGCCCGACATCAGCGGCCAGACTATCCAGATGCTTATTAATGATTTTGTAGCGTGAGCGGATCACACCGACCACAATCAGCATTGGTATCAGGAATACCAGTGATTTCATTAACCCTGCTAATACATCATTCCATGACAGGGTAAAATTAAAATTACTCAGCTCAGCTTTCACTGCTCCCGGCAATGCTTTTAGCCAAGACCAATCCATTGGTTTATTGCTACTAACCCAGAAAATTTGCTGTGTCAGCGTATGTTGTAGTGACTCGTTAACACTCAATAACTGCTGCTGATTAATTTGTAGGTTAATTGCCAGAGTCAGTTGATTGCCCAGCTGTTTATTCAATTGATCTAACAATTCGCGACGAATATCAACTATTTGCCCCAGTGCGTCTTCAACATCAGGGCTGACTTTTTCTTTACTGTCAGTCATCAGGGTTTGAATGTAGTCATCCCCCTGGAATAGCTGGTCACGCTGCTGATTAATTTCAAATTGTTCCAGGCGCAAATCAGCGATTCGTGGACCCATATTGGTAATCAACCCAGATGCAGGTAAGTTGAGTTGCTGCTGATACAGAATACGGGAAAGCAACAAGCTGCCACGTAAAACGGTAATTTGTTCCTTTAAATTACGTTCAGATTGTAATGCACGATCCAGCCAGTTTTTGACCCGGATATTCTGTTGTACCAGCGTGTTACCTTCTTTAGTAGCGTTAATCAGCCGCTGGCTCAACTCTTTGTTTATCGCCAATTCACGGCTAACCAATGGGTCATTTTGGATATCAGTCGCATCATCAGGCACTTGCGCTTCTTTGGCTGTTTTCTCCGAAAGAATCAACCGTTTACCGCTCACCACCTCTTGCAATAGCTGGACATAACGCTCCAACTGATTAATGTGCGCAGTGGTGTAATCCCGCTGTTTTTGCAGTAAATCTTGTAAGGTGGTATTGGCTTCCAGATTTTTACGCTGTAAATCTAGCTGCGCATTTAGCATGACTTGTTCAGTCAATAGCGCTTGCTGTTGGGTGGGCCGTAAAACTTCTTGATTCGGAGCCAATCCATTGAGTTGGTTGCGAATCTGCATTAAACGCATCGATGCGTTATACATAGCACTCTGCACGCGTTCTGGCTGAGTTTGCAGGGAGATTAGCTG
>NZ_JBLWEX010000112.1:0-10803 GCF_048323875.1 Yersinia sp. LJYL362 | reverse complement strand
TGACCACCAAGTCTTTTGCTACTTTCATGATATCTCCTACCCTTGGAACAAAAATTGGCACAGATTGTAGCGGAAATCTGCACCGCTGTACTCACCAGCATAAAAAATCGCGAAGGATAACGCTACTTCGGATGGAAAATACCGATCACTTGTTCATGTGGCCGGACGTGTTTATTAACCTGCTCGTCCGTTTGACGCTGATGGTGACCGCACTTAACACACTCCACCACTTCCACCTGATCTTCACGCCACAATGCCAGTGTATCCAATGCCTTACACTGTGGGCAAACAGCACCGGCAATGAATCTTTTACGGATTTTTGTCTTATTAAGCGCATTTGTCATCATTTTCTCCGGCATTATTCGTATTCATCCCAGCCATCTAACTGCCGACTTTCATGCAGCATTTCTCGTTGGAAAATATCTTCCAATTCACGGCGGGCTTCTTTAATTCTGGAAATTTGCGCCACATCCCCATGATGCTGCGGCACCAGCTCACGCAACATTCGCATGTCGAGACGGCGGAAATGTTGCTGTGCCCGGTAGGCCTGATGCGGATGCATCCCTAATTCCAGCAGCGTTTTTCGCCCGAGTTCCAGCGCACTGGAGAAGGTCTCGCGCGTAAAGTCTTTAACTCCATTTTGCAGCAATTCATGGGCTTCAACACGCCCTCTGGCACGGGCCAGAATGTGCAAATTAGGGAAGTGTTGCTGACACAAATGCACCAGCGTCATGGTGTCTTCCGGCTCATTACAAGTGATGACAATAGCTTTGGCTTTTTCCGCCCCGGCAGCCCGCAACAGTTCCAGCTCAGTGGCATCACCATAGTAAACTTTATAGCCGTATTTGCGCATCACACTGACGGCACTGACATCGCGCTCCAACACGGTAATGCGCATTTTGTTCGCCATCAGTAAGCGGCCAATCACCTGACCAAAGCGCCCGAAGCCGACAATAATGACCTGCGGGTCATTATCTTCAACAAAGGGTTTCTCGTCGCTCTCTTCCTGCGCGTTGTAACGGCGGATTAAAATGCGGTCAATCCCCTGCATCAATAACGGCGTGGTCATCATTGACAGAGTGACCACCACCAGCAACAACGCCAGTTGTTCGGCATTTAAAACGTGTTGAGAGAATGCCGCAGAGAATAAGACGAAAGCGAATTCACCGCCCTGACTCAGCACCCCGGCAAATTGCAGGCGTACCGAACGGCGCAAACCAAATGTCCGCGCCAGGCCATACAGCACCGTGCCTTTGATAAAGACCAGCGCCAGAACCCCTAGCAATACATCCAGCAGATGAGTAAACAGCACACCCAGGTTCAAGGCCATCCCGACTGAGATGAAAAATAGCCCGAGCAGCAAGCCCTTAAAGGGTTCGATAGCGATTTCCAGTTCATGCTGGAATTCACTTTCCGCTAATAAGATACCCGCAATAAACGTTCCTAACGCCATAGACAGGCCCAAGGCATCCATAAACAGCGCTGAGCCTAACACCACCAGCAAAGCCGCAGCAGTGAAAACCTCCCGCACACCTGAAGCCACAATGTAGCGAAATAGCGGGCGCAGTAGATACCGACCGCCAATCAACATACCAGCAAAAGCCGCAACTTTAATGCCAATCTTGACCCAATCATTAGCAGCACCACCGCCACCAGCCAAAATTGGAATCAGCGCCAAAGCCGGGATAACCGCCATATCCTGGAACAATAAGACCGAGAAGCCGAGCTGCCCGCCTTCATTGCGGTTCATCCCTTTTTCGCGCATCAGCTGTAATGCCATTGCTGTTGAGGACATGGCCAAACCGACACCACCAATCAGTGCGGCTTGCCAGGCAAATTGGGTGAAATAGAGTAATGCCCCTAATACTGTGGCGGTTATCACCACCTGACCTGCACCGACACCAAAAATAGAGCGCCGCAACTGCCACAGTTTGGCAGGATTCAATTCCAAGCCAATGATAAACATCAAGAAAACAACGCCTAACTCGGAGAAGTGAAGGATTTCGTCAACATCACGAATAAACCCCAACCCCCACGGGCCAATGGCGATCCCGGCTATCAGGTAACCCAATACCGCACCGATACCCAGGCGCTGCGCAATAGGAACCGCCACCACAGCGGCAAATAGAAATAATAAAATCGCGGTCAGTAACGCCGAGCCTTCCATATTCAGTGCCCTCCGGTCGCTAACGGTGACTGCAACCACTGCGTATAAGCTTGCGCATGGCTGGCCAGAACTTCGGGCTTTTGTCGCCGTGCCCAGTAAATAATCATCGGGCTCATCCAATGCATATGACACATAGCTGCTGTCAATTCGAAAGGCCGTAAAATATCTTCCATCGGGTAACGATTATACCCCCCCGTCCGATAAGCGCCCTCCGGCTCGCCAGTGGTAATCACCGAGCGCCAATATTTACCGGTCAGAGCATGCCCCCCCACCCCATTGGCAAAGCCACGCGCCAGCACCCGATCCAGCCATTCTTTCAGCAACGCCGGGCAACTGTAGGTATAGAGAGGATGTTGAAAGACGATAATCTGATGTTCACGTAGCAATTGCTGCTCATAGTGAATATCAATAAAGAAATCCGGATAATGTGCATACAGGTCGTGCACAGTGACATGTTCTAATTGCTGCACCGGTTGCAGTAAAACCCGATTCGCCACCGAGTCTTGTGACTCAGGATGGGCATACAACAGCAAAACCTTCGGTGGCTGCGACATCATTCCCCTCCAAAGCGTCGTCAGGGTCCGGTTTTTCCGTTACCATGCTTCGCAAAGACTAAAAAGACTAAGATTTGTACCCAAAGTCATTGGCGCGACAGAAAGTAGCGGCAAAAACTCAGGGGATAATAATTTAACATACTCTAAACATACGGCACTCTATGATTGTTTTTTCCTCGCTACAAATTCGACGTGGTACTCGCGTCTTGCTGGATAACGCAACAGCAACGATTAACCCTGGGCAAAAGGTCGGGCTGGTCGGTAAAAACGGCTGTGGTAAATCCACGCTGCTGGCGTTGCTCAAAGGCGAACTGAGCGCCGATGGCGGTAATGCCACTTTTCCCAGTAACTGGGCACTGGCTTGGGTCAACCAAGAAACCCCTGCACTGGATGTGCCGGCGATAGAGTATGTTATCGACGGTGACCGCGAATATCGCCAATTGGAGGCCGAACTTCAGGCCGCCAATGAAAAGAATGATGGCCATGCCATTGCCACCGTGCACGGCAAACTCGATGCTATCCACGCCTGGACCATTCAATCCCGTGCTGCCAGCTTGCTACACGGATTGGGGTTTTCTCAAGAAAGTTTACAGCAACCTGTGCGCTCATTTTCAGGTGGTTGGCGAATGCGCCTCAACCTGGCACAAGCACTGATTTGCCGCTCCGATTTACTGTTACTGGATGAACCCACGAACCACTTGGATTTGGATGCCGTCATCTGGCTGGAAAAATGGTTGAAAAACTACGCCGGCACACTGGTGTTGATCTCCCATGACCGCGATTTCCTTGATCCTATTATCGATAAAATTCTGCATATTGAACAGCAGACGCTGAATGAGTACACAGGTAACTATTCATCCTTTGAACGCCAGCGCGCCACCAAACTGTCACAGCAACAATCGATGTATCAGCATCAACAAGAGAAAGTTGCGCATCTGCAAAGTTACATTGACCGCTTCCGTGCTCAAGCGACCAAAGCCAAACAAGCCCAAAGCCGCATTAAAATGCTGGAACGGATGGAACTGATTGCACCGGCCCATGTAGATAACCCGTTTCATTTCAGTTTCCGCACGCCAGAGAGCTTGCCTGACCCACTGTTACGCATGGACAAAGTCAGTGCGGGCTATGGCGATCGCACAATTTTAGAGTCGATCAAGCTCAATCTGGTGCCTGGCTCGCGTATTGGTTTGTTAGGCCGTAACGGAGCAGGTAAATCCACCCTGATCAAGCTGCTAGCCGGAACATTAGAACCTCAAAGTGGTGAAATCGGCCTGTCTAAAGGGATTAAACTGGGTTACTTCGCCCAGCATCAGCTTGAATTCTTACGAGCAGATGAATCTCCGCTACAACATATGAGCCGTCTGGCCCCCAAAGAGCCGGAGCAGCAGCTACGTGATTATCTGGGAGGTTACGGTTTTCAGGGTGATCAGGTTACCGACCCAACTGCCCGTTTCTCCGGCGGTGAAAAAGCGCGTCTGGTGTTGGCTCTGATTATCTGGCAGCGCCCTAACCTCCTGCTGCTTGATGAACCGACTAACCATCTGGATCTTGATATGCGTCAGGCCCTGACCGAGGCATTGATTGATTTCGAAGGTGCATTGGTGGTGGTTTCCCATGATCGTCATTTACTGCGCTCCACCACCGATGATCTTTATCTGGTGCATGATGGCAAAGTGGAGCAGTTCGACGGCGATCTGGAAGATTATCAACAGTTTCTGGTGGATCTACAGCGCCAGCAAAGCCAGCAGGATAACCCAGCCAAAGAGTTATCCGGCAACAGTGCGCAGCAGCGCAAAGACCAAAAGCGCCGTGATGCTGAGTTCCGCAGCCAAACCCAGCCTTTGCGTAAGCAAATTATGACGCTGGAAAAACAGATGGATAAACTGAGCACACAACTGGCGGCTATCGAAGAGCAACTGGCTGATTCAGCCCTCTACGATATTTCACGTAAAGCGGATTTAACCCTGTGTCTGCAACAGCAAACGCAAGTGAAATCCAAGCTGGAAGAGACTGAAATGCAGTGGTTGGATGCGCAAGAGCAGTTGGAGAATCTCACCAAGCTGTTTGAAGCGGGGTAACCCGCTTTTCAAGCTTTGTTCAGTGTTAGTCGCACGACACATGTTTAAATCGCTTAAATGAACAGTAAATTTACTTTTACTTTCGTGAATACCTAAACGATTTTAGTGTCTAATAAATCTATAAATTTTCGGTAGGAATAAGTGTAAATGCAGCGCATTTTGGTTATCCGAATAGATTTCCTGGGTGATATGGTCTGTACCACAGCGTTATTGCATGCACTGAAGCAACGTTGGCCGGCTGCAGAGATTCATGTATTAGCGAACAAATACAATCAGGCGATATTGGCTCGCAACCCAGACATCACCGCGGTTCACACCTATGTTTACAGTAAACAATGTGAAAGGAATCAGCAGCCTGGAAGAATTAAGGCTCTCTTTAACCGCCTGGCGCTGATTCGGCGATTACGGCGCTTGCACTTTGACCTGCTGATTATTCCTAATGGCGGCATGAACAAAAACAGCATTCAATTCGCCAAACTACTGGGTGTTGCGGATTGCCGCTGGCATACCGCTGAAAGCGAGTTCGACGATCGCAATCCTGACCATGTTACCCAACGGCCAATACGCCATGAGGCACTCTCAGGTTTCGCGCTGGTGCCAGAATTAGGGCCAGTTGATACTGAAGCATTGAAACTGCACATCTATCCTGACCCACAATTACAGGTGAAATGTCAGGCAGAATTAGGTGAAAAAAACCGGCCGCGAGTGGGCTTGTTCATTTCCAACAAAGCACCACAACGCCGTTGGAGTATGGAGAAGTGGCAACAATTGGCGCAAAAACTCAGTGATCAGGCTGAGATCGTCGTGTTATATGACCCAACAGACCCACCGAGCGAGGAGCAGTTGGCCGCTTTTCAGGGCCGTCACCTATCCACACATAGCGTCGATGAGTTCGTTGCAGCCATAAGTCTTCTGGATATAGTTATTTCAGCCGATAGTTCGCCGGTTCATATCAGCTCAGCATTACAGATACCGGTGGTCGCGCTGTTTGAATCACGGCCAGAAAAGTACTTGCGCTGGTACCCCTTGGCTCACCATGTCTTGTTGCATGCGGGGCCACAAGTTGAAGACATCACGGTTGATGCCGTCGAAAGTGCAGCCCGTTCATTGTTGGGCAAAAAATAAGATAGCTAAAATGGGCGTAATCATTGCAATAATGATAGCCCATTAAGGCCGAAATACTGGCTTATCTCCGAGAATCGTCGCTCGGTGCATAATCCGTCGCTGCGGTAGATAGTCCGCATTGGCATAGTGTTGGGTGACGCGGTTATCCCAGATAGCCACGTCATCCTGTTGCCAGCGCCAGCGCACTTGAAACTCCGGTTTGGTGGCATGTGCAAACAGAAAACGCAGTAGCGCATCGCTCTCTTTCTCACTCAGATCCACTATTCTCGTGGTGAATCCTTCATTAACAAATAATGCCTGACGCCCACTCACCGGATGAGTACGTACTACCGGATGGAGCAATGGCGGATTCTTCTCTTTTGCCAGCAACCAGCGCTGATGGTCTTCTGGCGTTGCGCGGTGCTTATGCTCGGGGAAAGAATGGGTGAAATCATGCTCTGCCCGTAGCCCGGCTAAAAGCTGTTTAAACGGTGCTGAAAGGGCTTCATAAGCAGCAATCCCGCTACTCCATAACGTATCACCGCCAGTGGTCGGTAATTGCTTGGCAGCCAGAATCGCCCCTAAAGGAGGTGTTTCGATAAAAGTAACGTCAGTGTGCCAATTATCATTATCCGGCGGATTATTATCGTGCGTATCTAAAACAATAATCTCCTCACACTCTTTTGCGTGAGGATAAACCGGGTGAATGTGTAAATCACCAAAGCGCCCGGCTAAATCGCGTTGCTGTAACGGGGTAATCGGCTGATTGCGGAAAAACAGAACTTGATGCTTGAGCAGAGCATGGTAAAGCTGCTCAAACTGGCTATCCCCCAACGGGCGGGCGATATTCACATTCTCAATCAGAGCGCCAATATGCGGTCCCAATGGCGTCACGACCAAACGTTCATTCATTGCTGTGCTCCATACCAAGGTGTTAACCGGCGCTGAATTGCCCGCAAACTTAATTCCATGCCAAAAGCGATAATGGCAATCACACTGATGCCCGCAATCACTACGTCGGTGGCGAGAAATTCTCCAGCCGATTGCACCATAAAGCCCAATCCACGCGTCGCAGCGATCAACTCAGCCGCCACCAATGTTGACCAACCGACACCCAGCCCGATGCGAATACCGGTTAAAATCTCCGGTAATGCGCTGGGCAAAATAACAAACCATAAAACCTGCCAGCGGCTGGCACCCAATGCGCGTGCGGCCCTCACCCGTACCTGTGCCACACTGCGCACTCCTGCCACTGCGGCCAAGGTGATTGGCGCGAATATGGCCAGATAAATCAGCAAGATTTTTGACGTTTCGCCAATACCAAACCAAATCACCATCAGTGGCAGATAGGCCAGCGGGGGCACCGGGCGATAAATCTCAATAAGCGGGTCCAGCACACCACGTACTGTGCTGCTCAGCCCCATCGCAATTCCGGTGGGGACTCCGAGAGCTACCGCGGCTAGCAGTGCAATTAAAATACGCCCCAAACTGGCAGCCAAATGTTGCCATAGCGTGGCATCCATAAAGCCCTGTGGGCTGGCAATCACCAGTAACTGATGCAAAACCTGTTGCGGAGCGGGTAAAAATAACGGGCTGATAAGCCCAAGTGCGGTGACTGCCCACCACAGTGCCACTACACTCACCAAGGTGGCGATACTGAGCCACAATCCGTTGCTGGCCGGTAAACGGCGGCTTACCTTTTTGGCCGCAGGGCGGGCGGCATCCGGCGTAGGTAACGAGGTGGCTTGCGGGCGTAAACTGGCGTCGCGCAATGTGCTGTGTAGGCTCATATCAGGGCCTCCCGCTGTTGGAAAACTTTACCCAGCACGTATTCACGGCGGGCGATAAATTCAGGATCAGACTTAATGCTGCGGCAAGCTTCGCCATCGGCATAGCGCTGACCAAAGTTTAGCGATAATCGCTCGACCACCTGCCCCGGCCCCGGTGACAGCAGCAGTAGCTCGCTGGCCAGAAATACCGCTTCTTCAATATCATGAGTAATCAATAGAATTTGCTTACCGGTATCGCGCCAAATTGACAGCAGCAGCTCTTGCATCTGCTCACGAGTAAAAGCATCGAGCGCGCCGAACGGTTCATCTAGCAGTAATAAGCGCGGATCCACCGCCAGCGCTCGGGCAATCCCCACTCGCTGGCGCATCCCTCCAGAAAGCTGCCAAATGTAGTGATGTTCAAAACCGGCTAACCCGACCCGATTAAGCATTTTCAGCGCGGTTGCCCGCCGCTGTTGCTTGCTCAAACCAGCCAGTTGCAAGCCAAACTCGACATTGCTGACCACATCGCGCCACGGCAGTAAACCCTCATGCTGGAACACCACTCCCCGTTCGGCGCTCGGGCCATGAACCGGAATATCATCCAGAGTGATGCTGCCAGCTGAAGGCTCTATAAATCCGGCAATCAAATTCAACAACGTAGTTTTGCCACAGCCTGATGGCCCCAATACCACGACCAACTGTCCGGATGCGATGTGTAATGACACATCCTGTAAGGCAGGTTTGCCCTGATATTCAGCCCACAGGCCGCTGACATTTAACATGATGGCTCCTAGGACTGCGGGTTCGCCTGAACGTCTTTCACAAAGCGGTCAGTGACGAAATCACGATAATCACTGGCAACCTGTGGGATCTTACCCTGCTGTTTGAGGAACGCAGCGGTATCACGGATAGCTTGATCCACCGGCTGGCCCAGTTGGGTTATCTGATCGGCTACTGACAAGTAGGTGTTACCTTTCACCAGTTCTGGCACTTGCTCTGGCGGAACACCGCTTAAGCGCGAAAGCTGGCTCAGATGTTCTGGGTTTTTAAGCCATTGATCCGGTTGTGCTAAATAAGCCCCTTGAGCGGCCAATGCACTGCGGGCAAAGGCGGTCACCACTTCAGGATGAGCCTGAGCGAAATCCTTGCGTACCACCCAAACATCCAGGGTTGGTGCGCCCCATTGCCCCACTTGCGCGGAGTCAGTCAGGACAGTACCGGTTTTGGCTAATTCGTTGACGGCAGGAGCCCAAACATACGCGCCATCAATATCACCACGTTGCCAGGCGGCAGCGATAGCGGGTGGCTGTAAGTTCAGAATAGTGACCTGATCCGGCTTGATGCCCCAATGCTTCAGTGCGGCCAGTAGGCTGTAATGGGTGGTGGAGATAAACGGCACGGCAATGCGCTTACCAATCAAATCTTGCGGGGTTTTGATCTCTTTTTTGACCACTAATGCTTCAGAGCTGCCCAGTTGTGAGGCCAACAAGAAAACCTCAATCGGGACATTCTGACTGGCCGCAACCGCCAGTGGGCTGGAGCCGATATTGCCAATTTGTACATCACCCGAGGCCAGCGCCCTAACCACGCTGGAGCCGCTATCAAATTTGCGCCAATCGACCTTGGCACCGGAAAGCTTGGCAAAGCTGTTATCCGCCTGCGCGACTTTAGCCGGTTCCGCAGAGGTTTGATACGCTACGGTCACATCAACAGCATGTGCGCTGGTCGCCACCAATGACAGAGCCAACAGCGCCCCACCCGATCGCCAGATGCCGCGTGCTGCGCTGGCAAGACTTACAGAAGAAAAGGTTATCGTCATGGGTTCACTCCGCTCGGTTAACAGTGTCATTCGTTATGGTTACGACCCTAAACGAACTTGGGGCGCTGAGATGACAGTGATACCTGAAGGAGTAACACCGCTAAAGGAATAAAAAATTATTCTTTATTCCTTTAAGCGATAACAAATTAGCTCACAGAAGAATTCTTATCCGTAACAAACAGTTAACTAAAATGTAATTTCGCCTTTAAGGAAAATGCGGGATGCACCTGAAATAAAAGTACGTTCCCCGGCTAAAGTGCAAAATAGCTCACCACCACGCGCGGATATCTGACGGGCATGGAGCGACGCCCTGCCCAACCGCGCCACCCAATACGGCATTAATGTGCAATGAGCCGAGCCGGTAACCGGATCTTCATTGCTGCTCAGGGTAAAGTAGCGCGATACAAAATCGACCTCATCACCCGGCGCGGTCACAATCACAGCGCGGCCGGTATAAGCAATCAGCGCCACCAGATCCGGCTGTAATTGACGTACTTGTTGCTCACTCTCCAGCACCACCAGCAGGGATTTTGCCTGCCATACCTGTTGAATATCAGCGCCGAGCAGAGCGTTCAGCTCAGCCGCAAGCGCGATTTGTTCCGGGGGCAATGCAGGGAAATTCAGCGATAGGCGGTTAAAGTTATCAGCATCGCGTTTGACATGTAAATCACCACTGGCGCTGCGAAAACAGATATCGTGCAACCCGGGGTTAATCACATTGAACATCACATGTGCCGCCGCCAGAGTGCCGTGGCCGCATAAATCCACTTCACGCTCTGGCGTAAACCAACGAATTGCCGATTTATCCCCTTCGTCCCAGACAAAGCTGGTTTCCGGCAAATTGATTTCCGCAGCGATACGCTGCATCTGTGCTGCCGACAGTGGCTTTTTCAGCAAATATACCCCGGCCGGGTTACCGGATAACCCCGTGCCGATAAACGCATCCACATGAAAATAGTTATAAGCCATTAATTAACCCCACGGTTAATACTCTAAATAATTCGAGTTGCAGGAAAGCCCCTCCAACGCACATGCAGCTTGAAGTATGACGAGTATGATCAATGCCAAATAAGCAGCACACAGGCCGCCGTCAGCAAGCCCATCGCGATATTAAAGGTGAACCATGCCCGGCGGCTACGTAACAGACGTCCGATCAATGTTCCAAAACCCAGCCAAATGATACCGGCCACCAGATTCACCATAAACATGCCAAGACTGATCATTAAGATCGAATGATTATAGGCCGCCCCTGCCATGCTGAAGCTGGCAACTGACCCTAATCCCATCAACCAGGCTTTTGGGTTAAGGA
>NZ_JBLWEX010000111.1:0-10765 GCF_048323875.1 Yersinia sp. LJYL362 | reverse complement strand
TCTGTTTAGGTAAGGCACTAACAGGCGGCTATTTGACCTTATCCGCCACACTGACCACCCGAAAAGTGGCAGAAACCATCAGTAACGGTGATGCTGGGTGCTTTATGCATGGGCCGACATTTATGGCAAACCCACTGGCTTGCGCGGTGGCCTCGGCCAGCCTGAGTCTATTGGCAGAGAATCGCTGGCAACAGCAAGTGGCCTCCATAGAAATTCAATTGAAACAAGCGCTTTTACCATTGGCAGAGCATAAAACAGTCGCTGATGTGCGGGTATTAGGGGCTATCGGGGTGGTGGAAATGAAGGAACCGGTTAACGTCGCTCGCCTGCAACGCGGTTTTGTCGAACAAGGAGTGTGGATCAGACCTTTTGGCAAGCTTATTTACCTGATGCCACCTTATATTGTTTCGCCAGAAGCATTAACCCGACTGACAGATGCAGTGGCTTCTGCCGTGAACAGTGCCAATTAGAAAAATGACCTTATTGGCGTCATTGTCGCAGTCAGTTTGGATGCGGACAGCGCACAGTAACCGGAGCGTACAAAAAGTACGTGAGGATTACGAGCACTGCCCAAATTCAAAATGGCAAGTAAAATAGCCTATTTCGCCAATATGCTGACCCACATTGGGCCTTTCCCAACCGGATAGCGCTTGAGGGTTGTCAACTCACCGCTAGTCTGATCGATACGATATACTGCGATATGATCAGATTTCTGGCCGGAAGAGATCAGGAACTGGCCGCTGTGGTCGATATTAAAACCGCGCGGCTGGGTTTCAGTCTGATGATGACCCACTAACGCAATCTCACGACCATCTTCAGAAACACTAAAAATACCCAACAGACTGGCAGTACGATCACTAATGTACAAATGGCGGCCATTTGGCGTGATGTGGATATCAGCTGCCCAACGGGTGTCAGTAAAGTCGGCAGGCATGGCATCCAATGTTTGAATGATCTTATATTCCTGGCCGTTATCGCTGATTTGATATACATCAACCGAGCTATTCAGCTCATTGACACAATAAGCGACCTGCTGATTAGGGTGGAAAGCCATATGGCGTGGGCCAGCACCGGCGGCAACAGTCACATCAGACTGCGCATGTGGCGTCAATTTGCCCTCGGTACTCAAATTAAATAAGCGCACTTTGTCTTCTTTCAGGCAAGGCACCAGCAAGATTTGATTGGTTGGGTCAATATTTGCTGAGTGTGGCGCGGGTAGATTATCAAGTTGCTGAATAGGCGCTTGTACCACACCATGTTTATCAATAGGGCTGATACTGACACAATTGAAACTGTAAGAAGCAGAGAACAAGAAACGGCCTTGCAGATCCGTACCAATATGAGTTGGACTACCTGGCAACGGTGCCATACCGGCAGCAGTCAGGGTGCCATCATCGGCAATGTTATAGCTGACGATGCCAAAATCAGGACGAACGCCAACATACAAATGACGCTGATTCGGGTTGATTGTCATCGGCTGCACCTGGCCCGGTACTTCCACCGTTTGCAGTAAGGTTAATTCACCGGTGGAACCTAATTGCCAGACATGGATCTGCTGACTGTCTGGGCTTGCCACGTAAACCACTTGCTTCATCTTTACTCCTTAGTCGAACTTGTTGGGCAACACTATTTTTTATTAACGCATGATTGATACCCTAGCTTACCTGACTGAGCAGATCCACCGTCGCGCGTTTTAAAACTAATGATGCTGACCATCCCCAGTCAGGTTTAATCAACTGCTTATCCGGTGTACCATCAGAAAATACTGTGCAAACATATTATTTCTCGCCTTGGGATTAGCATCACTATGACATACCGTATTATTGCATTGGATTTGGATGGAACGCTGCTGGACAGCAAGAAACGTATTTTACCTGAATCTTTGTCCGCACTGGCGCAAGCCCGCGCCGAAGGAGTCAAGGTTGTGGTCGTCACGGGTCGCCATCATGTGGCGATTCATCCGTTTTATCAAGCGCTTGAGCTCGACACCCCGGCAATTTGCTGTAATGGCACTTACATATATGATTATCAAGCCAAAAAAGTTTTAGATTCCAACCCATTAGAACCTCAACAGGCAGTTCAGGTATTACAGTTGCTAGAGCAAAGTGATATCCACGGGCTGATGTATGTCGACGATGCGATGCTTTATCAACAGAGTAGCGGGCATGTCGTTCGCTCCCTCAATTGGGCCGAATCATTACCCGTTGCCCAACGCCCGACCCTGCTTCATGTCGATAGCTTGTTAGATGCCGCCCACAGTGCCAATGCTATTTGGAAATTTGCCACTTCCCATGCTGATATCGACCAGCTAAAAACATTTGCGAGCAAAGTAGAAGATGAAATGGGGCTGGCATGTGAATGGTCGTGGCATGATCAAGTGGATATCGCCCAAGCCGGAAATAGCAAAGGAATGCGCCTGCAACAATGGGTTGAATCTCAAGGTTTGAGCATGAAAGATGTGGTCGCTTTTGGTGACAATTTTAACGACCTGAGCATGCTTGAGAGTGCCGGTTTAGGTGTGGCGATGGGCAACAGCGCTGATGCCATCAAACAACGGGCCGATCTGGTGATTGCCGATAACGAACAACCGGGTATTGCTGCGGTTATCCGCCAGCATGTGCTGGCATAATCGAGTTGGTTAAAAAAAGCTCGCCGCGGTGAAGACAGGCAGATCGTAAAGACGCCGTAAACCCTTCCATGGGGGCTCGAGCCGCGCCGTCCTGGCGCGGACGCTTTACTCCTCTGCCTATCCTCACCACTTGAGATCGAGTTGTAGAGGTTTGCATCTCTCAATTCTTACGATTAAACGACACACTTTTTATCTGTGCATACACCCACTGACCGGGTTTCAGCCCCAGTTCATCCCGCGCCCACGGCGTAATTCTTGCCCATAACCATTGGTCGCCAACAGCCAGTTTGACATCAATCTGCCCATCAACTTCAAGGCATTCGGCTATTTTGACCGGCAAAATGTTGCGAATACTGCTGTTTTGCGGTGGCTGTAATACCAATGAGACATCGGCCGCATTTATCCGGATGCGCATTGATTCACCCTCTTGCGCCTCCAGCTTTCCGACCCATAACCGCTGGTCGCCTAATGCCAGTGCTGTCATCGCGTAACGGTCATGATGACCAATGACACTCACTCGCAATATGCTGCTCGGCTCCTCCCGTTGCAGCCACGGACGTAATGCACTACTGGCCCACACCTCCTCCAGGCCACCAACAGCACGAACTTTACCTGCATCCATCACCACCACTTGATCCGCCAAACGTAAAATCTCGTCCATACTGTGGCTGACATACAATATCGGTGTATTGACGTCTTGCGCCAGCCGCTCCAGATACGGCAACAGCTCACGCTTACGCGGTAAATCCAGTGAGGCTAAAGGCTCATCCATCAACAACAACTCAGGGGCAGTCAGCAAAGCACGACCAATCGCTACTCGCTGTTTTTCGCCACCAGAAAGGGTTAACGGGAAACGCCCTAATAACGCCTCGATACCCAACAACCCCACAATGGTATCAAACTGCCCGCGCATGGACGGATTCATACCATATTGCAGGTTACCCATTACGCGATAATGGGGGAACAAACGCGCATCCTGAAAGACATAACCTACCCGCCGTTTTTCCGGTGGCAGATAAATATTCTGTTCTGCATCCACCAGCACCCGGCCATTAAGCACAACTTTGCCTTGCTGCGGGCGAGTCAAACCACCAATCACATTGATCAGCGACGTCTTGCCGGCTCCCGACAAACCAAAAATAGCGGTAATGCCTTGGGCGGGTAAATTAGTGCTCACTTGCAAATGCAAATCACCCAGTTGTTGGCTGAAATCCAGTTCTAGCATGGTACCCCCATGCGCTTTTTACCCCAACGGGCCAGCCATTCAGACAACAACAGAGAAACCAGCGACAAAATAATGGCAATAATACACAGCCGCGCCGCCGCTGCTTCAGCACCGGGCGTTTCAATTAGGGTGTACATGGCCAATGGAATGGTACGAGTTTCGCCGGGAATATTGGAAACGAAAGTGATGGTGGCACCAAACTCCCCCAGCGAACGGGCAAAAGAAAGCACCGTACCGGCAATCACACCCGGTAAAGAAAGCGGTAACGTGATGGTGAAAAACACCCGCCACGGGTTTGCCCCGAGGGTACGTGCAGCCAGCTCCAGCCGGGTGTCAACCGCCTCCAGCGCCAGGCGGATAGCTCTGACCATCAATGGGAAAGCCACTACCGCCGAGGCCAATGCCGCACCACGCCAACTGAAACTGAAATTAATGCCAAACCAGCTATAAAGCCACTCGCCAATAAAACCGCGGCGGCCCATGCTTATCAGCAGTAAATAACCAATAACCACTGGCGGCAGCACCAGTGGTAAGTGAATAATGCTATCTAACAAAGACTTACCGGGGAAACGGCAGCGCACTAAAATCCATGCCATCAAAATACCTAATGGCAAACTGCACACCACCGCCACACCGGAAACCTTCAGGCTCAGAATAATGGCCTGCCACTCATACTCACTCAATATCATTAGCGTGTGGTAAATCCATATTTTTCGAAAATAACAGCCGCTGCCGGGCTTTTCAGGTAGTCATAAAAAGCAGTAACGGTAGGATTTTCATGACCCTTAACAATCGCCATTGGGTATTCAACCGGCTTATGGCTCGCTTCCGGGAATACCCCCACAACTTTCACTTTATTGCTGGCTATAGCATCTGAGCCGTAGACGATACCCAGTGGCGCTTCCGCCCGTTCGACCAGTGCCATAGCACTGCGCACGTTATTGGCTCGAGCCATTTCTGGCGCTAAAGTTGCCCAGGCACCTAAATTCTCTAATGACTCTTTGGCATAAATCCCAGCAGGAACATGATCAGGATCGCCAACAGCCAGACGGCCACCCTCTAACAATTTCTTCCAATCTGTTTTTTTATCAATCGCAACTTTGGTAATTTTGCTGTCTTTTGGCGCAATCAATACTAGCTCATTTCCTAACAGGGTATAGCGGGTGTTAGCAACCATTTGTTGCTTATCAATGGCATAATCCATCCATTGCTGATCAGCAGAGATAAACAAGTCCGCCGGAGCACCCTGCTCAATCTGGCGTGCCAGAGTAGAGGATGAAGCGTAAGAAGCGACCACATCAACTTGCTTCTCTTTTTTATATTGTGCCGCGATATCTTGCAGCGCATTGGTCAAAGAGGCAGCTGCAAAAACTGTAATATCTGCCGCCATGGCAGAACTGGAAAATGCTGCCAACAACGCTGCACTCGCAACCCATTTATTCACTTTACCGTATTGATTCTTCATCTTGTTCTCCGCATGAGTGATACCGCTATATACGTTGAAATATAACGTAACATCATGGGCAGGTCATGCAATTTATCGGCAAGATGTGAGGTATCTTGAGTTGTCACAATAGAAGTGAAGATAATGAAGCAAAAGATAAAAACGAAAATGCCCAGCGTCAATACGCCAGGCATTTATGAAATAGAGACAACTGCGTTAGAAACAGCAGCTATCTTACTTAAGAGCGTTCTTTCGTGTGACCCGTTTTAGAGATGATGTTAAACACCTCACCCAGTCCATAGATCATGCCCAAAATCACTGCCATCACTACGGGTACCATGACCACAGCAAAAAGCAGGCTTTTCAAAAGATCTAACATACTAACCTCTCATGACTACTTTATAGAGCGATAACCCACGTTATCACAATAACCAATAGATATCATTCTGTGTAAATTATATAAGCAATGAATGAATGCAGTTATTCTAACCCACACGAAAAGAATGTAACCTGCCAAACGTGCGATTGAGGCTTTAGCGCTACGCACTTGATGTCTATTGGATATACACCGACTGTTGAGTCACAATACGCGTTTCCCGCTGGAGCTAAAAATCATGCAGGCCGAAATCCTACTCACTTTAAAACTTCAGCAGCGACTGTTTGCCGATCCACGACGTATCTCATTACTGAAACAAATACAAAATACCGGTTCAATCAGTCAGGGCGCGAAACTCGCGGGTATTAGCTATAAAAGTGCCTGGGATGCCATCAATGAAATGAATACCTTAGCTGAGGAAACGTTGGTTGAGCGAGCAACAGGCGGCAAAGGTGGTGGCGGCGCTTTTCTGACTCGCTATGGTGAGCGTTTAATTCAGCTCTATGATTTGCTGGCGCAGATTCAACAAAAAGCATTTGATACTTTAAAAGACGACTCGATGCCACTGGATAGCTTGCTGGCCGCCATTTCTCGTTTCTCTCTGCAAACCAGCGCCCGTAACCAGTTCTTCGGTACGGTGATAGAGCGTGACCATCAGCAGGTTCAGCAACACATCAATATCTTGTTATCAGATGGGGAGACCCGCTTATCTGCGGCGATAACCCAGCAAAGTGCCGACCGGTTGCAACTTGTCGCGGGTAAAGAAGTGTTGGCGCTGATCAAAGCGCCCTGGATAAAACTGATCACTGATCAAGCGCTCGCGGGGGCAGCGGATAACTCTCTACCAGGCACCGTCAGCAGTATCGAGCCGGGTAATGAACACAGTGAAGTTATCGTGACGTTGACGGGAGGTGCCTGTCTCTGCTCGACACAAAATAACAGCGAGTTGCACAAACTGAATTTGCGCGTGGGAAGTGATGTTATTGCCCAGTTCAATGCTGATCGGGTCATCATCGCCACACTGTGTTGAATAATTCACGTTAGTTATCAACCGTAGATAAGCATTTACCTGTTGACATTTTGCCCCTTCCCGCCTATTCCTACACCTATTATTGTGTTGCAGAATATGGGAAAGATGATGTCTGAATTGCAAATAACGCAAGGTTGTTTTCGTCTGAGCGACACCCGGACACTCATCTTGCCAGAGTTACGTATCTCTTCTGGTGATATGCAGCAGACAAGTGATAGCTGGGCATTTGTGGGTGCCAATGGCAGTGGTAAATCATCGCTGGCCAAGGCTTTAGCGGGAGAACTTATCCTGCTTGGTGGCAGTCGCCAGAGCAATTTCAACCATATTGTGCGTTTGTCTTTCGAGCAACTGCAACAGTTAGTCAGCGAAGAGTGGCAGCGTAATAACACCGATTTACTCAGCGTCGATGAAGAGGATACCGGTCGCACCACGGCCGAAATCATCCAGGAAGAATTCAGCGACCCGCAGCGCTGCCAGCAACTGGCAGAGCAATTTGGCATTAGCCACTTACTCTCACGTCGCTTTAAGTATCTTTCGACCGGTGAAACTCGCAAAACATTGTTATGCCGGGCACTGATGCCACAACCCGACCTGCTGATTCTGGATGAGCCGTTTGATGGTTTGGATGTGGCCGCTCGTGCGCAGTTGGCCAGCATGTTGTCCACACTTTCAGCGCAAGGCGTCACTCTGGTTTTGGTGCTTAACCGCTTTGATGATATTCCCGATTTTGTACAATACGTCGGCGTACTGGCGGATTGCCAATTGACCCATACCGGCCCACGTCAGCAGATCCTTTCCCAAGCGCTGATTGCTCAACTGGCACACAGCGAAAATCTTGAGGGATTATTACTGCCAGAAACGGAAAACCCACAGCAGCAAGTTCATTTATCGCAAGACAATCCACTGATTGTATTGAAAAATGGAGTGGTAAAGTACAATGACCGCCCTATTTTGCATAACCTAAACTGGCAGGTGAATCCAGGCGAGCATTGGCAAATTATCGGCCAGAATGGCGCGGGGAAATCAACCTTACTCAGCCTAATTACAGGTGATCATCCACAAGGCTACAGTAATGATTTAACACTGTTTGGCCGCCGCCGTGGCAGTGGAGAAACCATCTGGGATATTAAACGTCATATCGGTTATGTCAGCAGTAGCTTGCATTTGGACTATCGTGTCAGTACCAATCTGCGCACGGTGATTTTATCGGGCTTTTTCGATTCAATTGGTATTTATCAGGCTGTATCCGACCGGCAGCAGCAACTTGCCGATCAATGGCTGGCGTTACTGGGGTTTTCTGCGACGACTGCCGATCAACCTTTCCATAGCTTATCGTGGGGGCAACAGCGCTTAGCCCTGATCGCCCGAGCGCTGGTAAAACACCCTGCGCTACTGATTCTCGATGAACCATTGCAAGGGTTAGATCCACTTAACCGATTGTTAGTGCGCCGTTTTATTGATGTGATGATCAGTGAAGGTGAGACACAATTGTTGTTCGTTTCTCACCACGCAGAAGATGCACCGCAATGCATTACCCACCGACTAACCTTTATTCCTGATGGCGATATTTATCAATATCAGCAGGAAAAATTGCCCAGCTAAATGAGAACAGCCTAGCTATATTATAATATTAGGCTCATCAAATAATGAGAGCTTTTCTCAACTGACGTGAGTTTTATCCACTAGCACTTATGCTACTATCGCCACCGTCAACCATCATTCAGGTTGACGGTGGATAATGATTATAGATTATTCATTTTATAATATTTTTAAGATTGAATAACAAAGGGATGACCTATGTGGGGCGTACTTGCTGCATCACTGCTTTTCTTATCAATTAACCGGGTACTTTCCCTGTTTCTGTTGGCTTTATCCTTATCTATTGCCCTGTATCACGGTGTTCTGACGTTGCCCTCAGCGGCATTTCTGTTGCTAACACTGGCAGTTGCGTTGCTACTAAAAAAATATCGTCAACAGAAATGGTTGGCCGCCGGATTAGAATTGCTGTTGGTGCTTACCGCCATTGCCCTATTCCTGCACTTGATTCCTGGTTTTAACAACTTGAAAGTGTTAGATAACGTAAAAGTGGGGCCCCTGAGCGCCGCCTTTAGTATGTATTACAATCTTGATAAGGCACTGGTTCCCTTTATTTTGCTGGCCTGCCTGCCCACCTTGTTTGTTGCCAAAAAACATCTCTCAGTTAGCCGGCTCGGCTGGTTAGGTTTGATTGTCAGTATCCCGGCATTGTTACTGCTGGCGGTTGCGCTAGGCGGTTTGAAAGTTGAAATGCACACTCCTGCATGGGTTGGCTCCTTTGTTATGGCCAATATATTTTTTGTTTGCCTGGCCGAAGAAGCGCTATTCCGCGGTTATTTGCAGCAACGCCTAAGTCAGTGCATCGGTAACTATCCTGCACTGCTGCTTACCGCGCTATTGTTCGGTGCCGCACATTTTGCCGGTGGCGCGCTGTTAATGGTGTTCGCTGCTCTGGCAGGGGTCATTTATGGTTTAGCCTGGCTGTGGAGTGGCCGTTTGTGGGTTGCAGTGGCATTCCATTTCGGCCTGAATTTAATGCATTTGCTGTTCTTTACCTACCCGCTTTACTCTACCCACTGATTTTTACTGCCAAGACCCGATACCATTTTATTCGCCAGTATCGGGTCATCGCATCATTAGCAGGACATTCCTGCTAAATGAATGGATGAGAACGCTACCACTGTGGTTATCTTAGTTATGTCCGAGTTTTCTCGATTTTTTAGCCTATCCTTGTTCATTCCCCTGTATTTATACCCTCACAGGGATTAAGCTAGCATAAAATTAAATGTAAACGATTCCATTATTGAGTGCAGATCACCTTTTCTCACATAATGGCATGCTATCTTTCTTAGACAAAAGTCATTCTAGGAGTCTTTTATGTACGTACTGGTAACAGGTGGTAGCGGTTACATTGGTAGCCATACCTGTGTGCAATTGATTGAAGCTGGCTATCAGCCAGTTATCCTCGACAATCTTTGTAATAGTAAATCCAGCGTATTAGCCCGGATACATCAATTGACTGGCTACACTCCTGAACTTTATCAGGGGGACATTCGTGACCGCGCCCTGCTCGATAAGATATTCGCCGCTCATCCTATTCACGCGGTCATTCATTTTGCTGGCTTGAAAGCTGTTGGCGAATCCGTCAGTAAACCATTGGAATATTACAATAATAACGTTTTCGGCACCTTAGTCTTGCTGGAGGCGATGCGCGCGGCTCAGGTCAAAAACTTTATCTTCAGCTCATCCGCCACCGTGTATGGTGATCAGCCGCAAATTCCTTATGTTGAAAGCTTCCCGACTGGCTCACCTTCCAGTCCGTATGGCCGCAGCAAATTGATGGTTGAGCAAATCCTGCAAGATGTGCAACTGGCCGACCCACAATGGAACATGACTATCCTGCGTTATTTCAATCCGGTTGGGGCCCATTCATCTGGGCTGATGGGAGAAGACCCACAAGGTATCCCTAACAACTTGATGCCGTTTATTGCCCAGGTTGCAGTAGGCCGCCGTGAATCATTGGCGATATTCGGCAATGACTATCCAACCCCTGATGGCACTGGGGTTCGTGACTATATTCATGTGGTCGATTTAGCTGACGGCCATGTTGCCGCAATGAAAAAGTTACACAATCAACCGGGTGTACATATTTTTAATTTGGGTGCCGGTGTTGGCCACAGTGTTTTACAGGTGGTCGAAGCATTCAGCAAAGCTTGCGGCAAACCGCTGGCCTACCATTTTGCGCCACGTCGTGAAGGTGATCTTCCGGCTTATTGGGCTGACCCCACCAAAGCCGCGGAACAACTGGGCTGGCGAGTCAGCCGCTCGCTGGACGAAATGGCGGCTGATACCTGGCGCTGGCAATCACAGAATCCTCAGGGCTATCCCGATTAAGGTGTTGTTATGACTGATTTTAACCCTGTGGATCATCCACACCGCAGATATAACCCATTAAGTGATCAGTGGGTATTGGTATCGCCTCATCGGGCCAAGCGCCCCTGGCAAGGTCAGCAGGAGTCGCCTTC
>NZ_JBLWEX010000110.1:0-10763 GCF_048323875.1 Yersinia sp. LJYL362 | reverse complement strand
TGAAGCAGAATTTGCCGCATACCGAAGTGCTGCCGCTGTATGCTCGCTTATCCAATAGTGAGCAGAATAGGGTGTTTCAGTCTCATCATGGGCGGCGCATTGTGCTGGCGACTAACGTGGCGGAAACCTCACTGACCGTGCCGGGCATCAAGTATGTTATCGATCCCGGAACCGCACGCATTAGCCGCTATAGCTTCCGAACTAAAGTTCAGCGGTTGCCAATTGAGCCGGTTTCTCAAGCCTCGGCTAATCAGCGTAAAGGCCGCTGTGGCCGTGTCTCTGACGGTATCTGTATTCGTCTGTATTCCGAACAAGATTTCCTTTCACGCCCTGAATTCACTGACCCCGAAATTCTGCGCACTAATTTGGCGTCTGTTATCCTGCAAATGACCTCATTAGGGTTAGGGGATATCGCTGCCTTCCCATTTGTAGAAGCACCGGATAAGCGCAATATTCAAGATGGTGTGCGGCTGTTGGAGGAGCTGGGTGCTATTCAAACGGCCAGTAACGGCCATCAGCAATTAACACCGCTAGGCCGTCAACTGGCTCAATTGCCTGTCGATCCCCGTTTGGCTCGCATGGTGCTCGAAGCCCAGAAAAGTGGCAGTGTGCGGGAATTGATGATCATCACCTCGGCATTGTCTATCCAAGACCCGCGTGAACGCCCGATGGATAAACAGCAGGCCTCCGATGAAAAACATCGGCGCTTTGCCGATAAAGACTCTGATTTCCTTGCCTTTGTTAATCTATGGGACTACCTGAAAGAGCAGCAAAAAGAGCTCTCATCGGCGCAATTCCGTAAATTATGCCGTAGCGATTTCCTGAACTATTTGCGGGTGCGCGAATGGCAGGATATCTATACCCAACTGCGTCAGGTGGTGAAAGAGCTGGGTATTCCGGTCAATAGCGTCGCCGCAGACTATCGCAGTGTTCATACGGCCATTCTGACTGGGTTACTGTCACATATCGGCCAGAAAGACGTTGAAAAGCAAGAGTATACCGGGGCGCGCAATGCCCGTTTTGCTATTTTCCCAGGCTCCGGTTTATTCAAAAAACCACCAAAATGGAGCATGGTTGCCGAATTGGTCGAAACCAGCCGCTTATGGGGGCGCATTGCTGCTCGTATTGAACCAGAATGGATTGAGCCTTTGGCGCAACACTTGGTTAAGCATCACTACAGCGACCCGCATTGGGAGAAAGCGCAAGGGGCGGTGATGGCCAGTGAGAAAGTGACCTTATTCGGGTTGCCTATCGTGGCTGAGCGCAAGATAAACTACGGGCCAATTGATCCGCCGTTGTGCCGCGAGCTGTTTATCCGCCACGGCTTGGTCGAAGGGGATTGGCAGACGCGCCATGCTTTCTTCCGCGCTAATTTAAAGTTATTGGCTGAAGTGGAAGAACTGGAGCACAAATCTCGCCGCCGCGACATTCTGGTGGATGATGAGACATTGTTTAACTTCTATGATCAGCGTATTGGTCGCGATGTTATTTCTGCGCGTCATTTTGATAGCTGGTGGAAGAAAACCAGCCAGACCCAGCCGGAGTTGCTCAACTTTGAAAAAACCATGCTTATCAAGGATGGAGCAAACAAAGTTAACCCGCTCGATTACCCGAACTTTTGGTATCAAGGGGCACTTAAATTACGGCTTTCTTATCAATTTGAACCCGGAACTGATGCGGATGGGGTTACGGTCCATATCCCGCTTCCTATCCTCAATCAGGTTCAGGAGGCGGGGTTTGATTGGCAAATTCCGGGCATTCGCCGTGAATTGGTGGTGGCGCTCATCAAGTCATTACCTAAGCCGGTTCGCCGCAACTTTGTGCCCGCACCTAATTATGCTGAGGCTTTTTTGGCTCGGGCAACCCCATTGGAAACCAGTCTGCTGGATGCATTAGAGCGCGAATTACGGCGCATGACTGGGGTGACAGTGTCACGCGAGAGCTGGCAGTGGGAGCAAGTCCCCGATCACTTAAAAATGACGTTTCGTGTATTGGATGATAAAAATCGGACTTTGCGTGAGGGGAAGGACCTTGCTGCCTTGAAGCTGCAACTCCAGGAGAAAGTACAAGAGACGCTTTCAGCGGTTGCCGATGACGGTATTGAGCAAAATAACTTACATATCTGGAGCTTCGGCTCACTTCCGGTGTGCTACGAGCAGCGCCGGGGAGGATACGAAGTTAAAGCATACCCGGCATTGGTGGATGAAAAAGACAGTGTCGCGATTCGCTTATTTGATACAGAAGCCCAGCAACAACAGGCCATGTGGCAGGGGACACGCCGTTTATTGCTGCTAAATATTCCGTCTCCGATTAAGTATTTACATGAAAAGTTGCCGAACAAATCCAAACTTGGCCTCTATTTCAATACTTATGGCAAAGTGATGGATCTAATTGATGATTGCATTGCTTGTGGGGTGGATAAACTTGTCGCGCAATATGGTGGGCCGGTATGGCAAGAGGCTGATTTCGCTCAGCTACAAGAAAAAGTTCGAGCCGAATTAAACGATACTGTTGTGGATATTGCCAAACAAGTTGAACAGATCCTGACCACCGTATTCAGTATCAATAAACGTTTAAAAGGCCGGGTGGATATTTCGCAAGCATTAGCGCTTTCAGACATAAAAGCTCAGCTTGGCGGTCTGATTTACCGCGGTTTTGTGACCAATAATGGCTGGAAACGTTTACCCGATACATTGCGCTATCTGCACGCAATTGAGCGGCGAATGGAGAAGTTAGCCGTAGACTCTCATCGTGATCGTACCCAAATGCAACGGGTAGAACACGTACAACAGATGTGGCAGCAATGGCTGAATAAATTACCGCCTAAGCGCCAACAAGATGAAGACGTAAAAGAAGTTCGTTGGATGATTGAAGAGCTGCGAGTGAGCTTATTTGCCCAGCAACTGGGAACACCATACCCGATCTCAGATAAGCGTATTTTGCAAACCATCGAACAACTGTCGGCCTGATAGCGAGTCTATTCGACTCCGCGCCTGAGATAATATTTCTGGCGCGGAGTTTCGATTGCTAAATCCCACTTCCACGCCAGTATATATATAATTCAAATCCTCTCATTGGTATCTCAGATATGTAATCGATGAAATCTGCTGATTTTCATGCGAAGCCGCTCGAAAACTATCAATTAACCCCCTTATAGCGCGGCAACATTATTGCCTTAGGCCTTCAAGTACGGCTATATCTGCCTGAGTATTCAGACGACTTGTTCAAAGTTTGTCTGATTATGGGTCACCATATTTGATTACACGTGGTGAGTTTGATAGAGTTTTTTGGGAGCAGGGATTGCTTATGTATACGATTAGTTTGTTGAGGTTGGCACAAAGAGAATTGTTTAAATTACCCGTGGGGATACAGGCGGCTCTGATTAAAGCTCTCGATGAATTAGAGGCTTATGGTCATGAGTTGAGAGAGCCTGTCGTGCGGGATATAGGGAAAGGGCTGAAAGAACTGAGGGTCAGTGCAAAGGAAGGTTGCGGGCGTGGTTTTTTCTTTTACCAAGCAGAACAGCAGGTTTATATCATTCATATCTTGCAGAAGAAAACACAAAAGACCCCAAGACGGACACTGATGTTGGCTTATCAGCGTATGAAGGAACTCAAGCGGAGATTGCAGCCATGAAAAAACAAGATGATTTTGACCTGCTTCCTTTTTCTGAGGTTAAAGCGAACGCTTTAAATCACCCTCAGGTAAATGAAGCGTATTCTGACTTGCAGATCAGGCAAGCCATGATGACTGAGCTTAAGGCAGCCCGCCAGCGATGTCATTTAACTCAAGAAGAAGTCGCCCAGAGAGCGGGGCTGAGGAAACAAAATATCAGCCGCATGGAGAAAGGTATCATTTCGCCTAATCTCACGACGTTAAGTCGATATGCCGCAGCATTAGGCGGGACTTTTGTGTTTAAATTTAATCAAAAGCCCCGTAGTACCAATAAGGAATAGTCGTCGTTAGGCTCGTGGTTACCCCATCAATGTCTTTTGCTGAAATGAGGTATGACTATTTCCCTGTGTTAGCCGCTTTATTCGCGAGCGTTTTTAACCGATCTTTTATGGCCGTGACTGCCAAAGCGCGGTTATCCGCTAGATAACGGTCTTTAGCGGCGGGTGCGGAACTTTGAATGGCAATCAAGGACCAGTTCTCGCCATTTTTCAATAGCAAGGGGGAGCCGCTATCACCCGGTAAGGTGTCGCATTGGTGAGAAAGTACACCCTGCTGCGCCCAGCCAGTGATCAGGCAATCCTCATGGCTATAGAGAGTATCCAGGTGATCAAGTGGGTAACCCGCTTGTGTTATTTTACGATCAACGTGTTTAAGCGCTTGGGTTAATTCATTGGCAGTCCCATCCCACAATGGCAACGGCTTGATAGGAAGAGGCTTCTTATTAGTTAATCGAATAAGGGCATAGTCATATGCGGCGGCTGCGGGTGGAACTATCCAGCCGTCGCCGTCAGGTTTAAGTTTCTTACCTAACTTGGCATCAACCAGTGTTTCCAGGCCAGTAATTTGATACTTCCAATGGCCCTTGTGCGAAATAAACCGTAAAGCAACAGCACGATCAATCTTACCAGGGGGAGCTAATACACAATGCCCCGCCGTCAGTGCGAGGCGAGGGGAGATTAATGTCGCTGTGCAAAGGTTGCCACTGGCTGTTTCAACTTGGCCAATGGCTTGCCATGGCCATTCAGAACCATTAGTGACCGCAGTACGATCATCTTTACCAAAAAACAGAGTGGTTTGATCGGCAATACTGCTGTCGTCATTTGACGAGTCAGAGGATGGAAGGGCATAAGCCACTGAAAGAGGTAACAAACTGAATAGTAATAGTGAAGATAAACGCATAAATAATTAGCCTGCCTTATTCCCAAGAGGGGATTTATTCACAAACCTGAGACCTACTGGTTAAGCTGCTAATCACAAGCTTCCCTACAGCTAACTATAGACACAATTAGCTATGTAGTGTGTTGTCAGTATTTGATTTTTCGATAATTTTAGCGCGATATAAGTCGCTTATACCCGAAAAAACTCACATGCTGCTCGACGTGTTACGGGTATACGCTATAAATAAAAAAACAATGTGATCAGCCCGCAAATAATTAATGTTGTCAGAGTGATTTCAAATAAATAACGGCGCAGCATTATCAGCACTCCTGATAAAAAACACCCGGAGAACCGGGTGTTGAGTGAGTGAAGTTGTTGCAGGTCAATCGTCAAGAGCGGGCTTCCGCTTTCTCGACTTTATTTAGCGGCAGGTACTGCCGCCGGGGCTGTCTTAGTGTGTGCCGCTTTTTTGTGGTGATTCTTAGCTGCTTGTGCTTTTTGCACTGGTGCCGCTTTCTTCACCGATGGTTTAGCTTTTTTGTGATGCATCATTTTCGCTGGAGCACTATGAGCCGCTGGTGCGGTAGCCATTGGAGCAGCAGGAGGTGCTACAGTGTCTGCGGCGAATGCGACAGAAGACATACCCAAGGTTGCAGCAACAATCAGAGCTAATACTGTTTTCATGATTTATTCCTCAGTGTTCTGTTTGTATATCGGCCCCGTTGGGTCGTTGTAATGAGAATAGAGTAAATGGTTAATGGCTTCCGTGAGTCATTGGTTTCGGCTTGTAACCGATTGTACAGAACTGATTGTTATGACGAATTGTTAACGTCGCACTCAGTTTCAACAGCCCCTCAACGCACCTTTTCTTGTAGGGATAGAATGGACGTTCTGCGGAGTAAGAAAGGGAGATGACTTCCTTTAAAACTGTATATTAGTTACAACATACATTGAATGACACTTTAAAAAGTGATCTCTGGAGGTATAGACAAATTTGTCACATCAGTGGAATTTATGTTCAGTAGAACGAGACGGCCCGCTCAAAGGCGGGGACGTCTCAAAGGGGACAATCTTGGGGCGAAGGAAATTATAAATAACGCCGTTGTAAATGCTCACGGAAAAAACGAGGGTTAAGTGACTCGCCAGTCGCTTTAGTGATCAAATCGGTCGTTGAGTAACGGCTCCCATGTTGCCAGATATTTCCCTGTAACCAATTGAATAAAGGAATAATATTCCCATTGGCGATATTACTATCTAATTCCGGAATAGCGGCCCGCGCGGTTTGGAAAAGCTGGGCAGCATACATGGCACCTAAAGTATAAGTGGGGAAATAACCAAAGGCGCCATCCGTCCAATGAATATCTTGCATACATCCATTGCGGTAATTACCTGCGGTATTTATCTCGAGGTATTGCTGCATCTTCTCATTCCACATAGCCGGAATATCATCGACTTCAATGTCACCATTAATTAACGCTTTTTCAATCTCATAGCGCAAAATCACATGAGCAGGGTAGCTGACCTCATCGGCATCAACCCGGATAAAGCCGGTTTTGACTCGTTGATTTAATGCAGTGAAATTTTGTTCATTAAAAGCAGGTTGTTCACCGAATTGCTGTATAACCAAAGGCCGGATGACTTGCAGAAATTCCTTGCTTCGCGCTAATTGCATTTCAAACAGTAGGCTTTGAGATTCATGAATGGCGGTTGAGCGAGCATGTGATATTGGTTGACCCAACCACTCGCGCGGCAAATTTTGCTCATATCGCGCATGGCCTGTTTCATGGACAATCCCCATTAACGCACTCAGAAACTCTGGTTCATTATAACGAGTGGTGATGCGTACATCTTGCGGCACACCACCGCAGAATGGGTGCACACTGACATCAACCCGTCCGCCATCAAAATCGAAGCCTAATACCCTCATCACATTCCGCCCCAGTTGGCGCTGTTTTTCCAGGTCAAATGGCCCTTGCGGTATCAAACAGGTTTCATTTGCTTGCTTGGCGATCACTTTTTGCAATAACACCGGTAGCCATTGTTTCAGGTCGCCAAAGATACTATCCAAAAAAGCACTATTCGTTCCCGGCTCATATAAATTCAACAGTGCGTCATAGCGCGATGTTCCTGCCGCTTGGGCTCGAATTGACGCTTCTTCACGGCTTAACGTGACCACTTCGCGTAGATTTGCCGCAAAACCATCCCAGTCATTGGCAATCCGCTGTTGTCGCCATGCATGTTCGCATCGAGCACCGGCTAATGATTTTGCCTCAACCAAGGCCTCTGGGAGTAACACGGCATTATTGTAATGTCGGCGCATCTCGCGCAAATTTGCTTGCTTGATATCATCCAGAGTTTCTTGTTCCGCTTGCTTCAACCACTCGCCAACCTGCCGGGCCGTGAGAATCTGGTGTTGCAGCACATTGAGCTCAGCCATCGCCTCTGAGCGAGCAAGATTTCCTTTTGGCGGCATCATGGTTTGCATATCCCACCCCGCAATGGCGGACAAATGCTCAAAGCGAGAAAGGCGTGTGAATGTGGTGCGCAGGGCTTGATAAGCTGTAGTCATTAAGTACTCCATTTAAACTATTCTCGCCATTCTTCAAGTTGCATGTCCGTTGGCGGCTTTTATTGGCTCGATAGCCGCTTTCTTGCAACTCGAATTATTTAGAGCATATAGGCGGCTTGTTTTATTAAGGCCAGAGTTTAGCAAAACTATTATTGAGGACTGTCTTGGTCGATAGTGAGTGAATAAAGCGCTTTTACCGGCCAGCAAAACCGGAAGCTGGCGCCGCCCAACGAACTCGCGTCAACGGAAATGCTACCTTGATACGCTTGTGCGATGGAGTGAACGATAGCGAGACCTAATCCACAACCGCCGGTGGCGCGATCACGGCTAGGATCGAGGCGAACAAATGGCTCAAATACCCGAGCGCGTTCTTCTAATGGAATGCCCGGCCCGTCATCTTCAACTTGTAAACACGCGTTATCGCCATCAAACCATAAGCCAATCCGCAGCCGCTGATTCGAGTAGCGCAGGGCATTATTGACCAGATTATCCAAAACTCTTTCCATCAAACGTAGATCGACTGCACCAAAGTCGCCACGATGAGGTATATCAAGTTCAATCTCGCGTTCACGATGAATCAAGCGCATATCTGTTACTTTCGCGGTGAGCCATGCCGGTAAGTCTATAGGTTCCAGATTGAGGGAGACTTGCGGGCGATCGAGTCGAGCGTAGGTCAGTAATTCGTCAATTAGCGCCTCTAACTGACCAATATCATGATTCAACGCCAGCTGTTCGCTTTCAGTTAGGTTATCACTCATGGCTAACCGATAGCGCAAGCGAACAAGTGGGGTACGTAGCTCGTGGGCAATCCCATCAATAAGCAGCTTCTTGCTGACGATCAATGTGCTGATGTTATCGGCCATTTGGTTAAAAGCGACACCTAAGCGGCTGAGACTGGAGGTCGGATCAAAATGTGTCCGTTCGTCCAGATGTCCCGCTCCAAGCCGCTGGGCCGCATTTTCCAGTTTCAGTAAGTCTTTCCAGTGAGGGCGCATCCACAGGAACACCGGTAGCGCCAAAGACAGACCAATCAGGATGAGTAAGATTAAATCCAGTAGCCGCATTTGGTGCAAATAAAACAAATAGGGAACCGGGCCAACAGCCAGGACATAATGGCTGCGGGGAATACGTTGCAGGAAGGTATATTCATCATCCAAAGCAATAATTTCACCCGCACGCAGGCGCTTATTTAATCTTTCGCCCAGATCTCTCTTATCGAGAGGTTCAATATGTAATTGAAAAGAGAGATTTAAATCCAGCGTAGCGATGGTTTTATTCCAGTCTTTTAGCGGGATTTCGCGTAACTCACTGCGCATCAATGACAGCGAGCTTTTCATCAAATCATCTAATGACTGGCGGCCAGCGCGTTCAGCAGTAACTTTATAAACTAAGCCAACCAGCATCGCCATCACCATAAAACAGACGAATAGCAATAAGAAAAACTGAATAAATAGCTTCCTCATTGCTGCACAGACTCCCAGGCATTTGGCGCAAACAAGTAACCTTTATTACGTACTGTTTTGATTCTAAAAGGTTCAAAAGCATTGTCATAGAGTTTACGGCGCAGGCGCGATATAGCCACATCGATACTGCGATCCATCCCGTCATAACTGACGCCGCGTAAATTTTTCAATAACGCCTCTCTGTCCATAATGATCCCTGCATGGGTGGCCAACTCCCACAGCAAATCAAAATCTGAAGTCGATAACGTAATCTCTTCATCGCTGAGATTGACTTGACGGTTGACGGGGTCAATACAGAGCAAACCAAAGTGAATCGCATTATGTCCCGTGAGGGGGGGGCTGATGGTTTCCTTGGTTTGCTGTTGATTATGTTGACGTAGGTGCAAACGTAACCGTGCTAACAATACCGCAGGAGGCGTCGTTTTCAGGATATAGTCATTTGCCCCCATTTCGAGAGAGAGGATATGGTTCATATCACTGTCAAGAGAGGTCAGCAGCACTATCGGGCCTGCATAGCTTGGCCGGAGATCACGGCACAATGTCATCCCATCTTTGCCAGGTAACATGATGTCGAGCAACACCAAGTCGGGTTGTTGATGCTCAATAACCGCTTGTGCAGTATCACCGCGCGGTTCCACAAACACATCAATGTCATGCTTGCCCAGATAGGCCGCAATCAGTTTCCCGACCTCCGGGTCGTCTTCTACAAAAACAATTTTGGTCATGTTTTTCAGTTTATAAAAGTGCCGGAATTCAGCATAGCGCGCTGTGGGTAGCAATACTATGCACGTTACTTATTCTTCATGCCAATCACTGGCCAATGACTGATTGGTAGACAACTAGCAAATTATTTCATTATATTAATGAAAGTGATTATATCGTCATCTCTATTTAGTTGCGCCCATCGTTTATATATCAATACTTACGATTAATGAATAGCTGTATCGATCAGCTAAGGACTGAGGGATGAGTGGCGAACACATTGGTGTGCCAGCACACAGTGAAAAAGTCTGCTTCGATTACACGGAATTTTTAGCTGCTTCTTGTAAAAAGCGGTGGAGTTTCATTGATGCTATTTATGGGGTCATGCCGATTTTCGGGATGGTAGTGAAGTCCAAAACTGAACTGGAGAAAACGCCTCAGGAACGGCTTACCGCCCTGGCGTTACAGGTATTATCAACCCAGCTTAGTGATGAAACTAATATTATTAGATTGATTCGTCTTGCTGAGCTGCAAGGGATAACAGAATTGGATATCCAATTACCTTATCCGCTAGAAACCGTGCAACTGGGTGAGATCAAACAAAAATTCCCACTTTCAATGCGACTCAGCCAGCAGGGGGAATGTTTATCTGTGGATATATCCGCAGCAGAACACCATTAGTTAGTGGCCAACAGATGTTTACATGGGCCGCTCGTCTCATTAGCGTGCGGCCGGTTTTATGGGGTATGGCGCTTAATGAATAACCAGCCAGGTTGCCGGAATAGTGGCAATCAGCACCAGGCAAATCGCCGCACGCTCCACCGTATTGAGTAACCTAAGACCTTCATGCCCTTTGCGTGCATAAATAAAGACCAGCAAGCCGGGCGCGTATAACAGGGCGGATAGTAGCAGGTATAGTAAGCCAGCGGCATAAATCAGCCACAAACCATACAAACACGCGCCACTGGCAGCCACAATTAATCGCCAGTCCTGGCGTTTTAAAGCCACCTTAAATAAGAAGGCCCCTACTAGAAAATAGGGCACTAAAATCATCTCTGATGCAATTGTCAGCAAGGTATTGTAGTTGCTGCCCGTCAGCCAGATAAGTATCAGTGCCACTTGTACCGCACAGTTAGTCAGCCACAGTGATTTTGCCGGAGCATTGTGCTTATTCTGATACTGGAATATCTTAGGAA
>NZ_JBLWEX010000109.1:0-10749 GCF_048323875.1 Yersinia sp. LJYL362 | reverse complement strand
TTCCTAAGATATTCCAGTATCAGAATAAGCACAATGCTCCGGCAAAATCACTGTGGCTGACTAACTGTGCGGTACAAGTGGCACTGATACTTATCTGGCTGACGGGCAGCAACTACAATACCTTGCTAACAATTGCATCAGAGATGATTTTAGTGCCCTATTTTCTAGTAGGGGCCTTCTTATTTAAGGTGGCTTTAAAACGCCAGGACTGGCGATTAATTATGGCGGCTAGTGGCGCGTGTTTGTATGGTTTGTGGCTGATTTATGCCGCTGGCTTGCTGTACCTGTTGCTATCCGCCCTGTTATACGCACCCGGCTTGCTGGTCTTTATTTATGCACGCAAAGGGCATGAAGGTCTTAGATTACTCAATACGGTGGAGCGTGCGGCTATTGGCCTGGTGCTGATTGCCACTATTCCGGCAACCTGGCTGGTTATGCATTGAACCGAACCGGGTACGCCAGTTAAACTGGCTGCCCATGTGGGCATCTATCGGCAGGTAACTAATGGTGTTCTGTTCCAGATATATCCACAGAGAGACATTCACCCTTTTGGTTTAGCCGCATTGAAGCTGGAAATTTTTGTTTGATTTGATCCAATTGTGCGTTTTCTAACGGATAAGGTAATTGGATATCCAACTCTGTAATCCCCTGCAGTTCAGCAAGGTGAATCAATCTAATAATATTAGTTTCATCGCTAAGCTGAGTTGATAACACCTGTAATGCCAAGGCGGTAAGCCGCTCCTGAGGTGTTTTCTCCAGTTCCGTTTGGGACTTGACCACCATCCCGAAAATCGGCATGACACCATAAATAGCATCAATAAAACTCCACCGCTTTTTGCAAGAAGCAGCTAAAAACTCCGTGTAATCGAAGCAGACTTTTTCACTGTGTGCTGGCACACCAATGCGTTCGCCACTCATCCCTCAGTCCTTAGCTGATCGATACAGCTATTCATTAATCATAAGTATTGATATATAAACGATGGGCGCAACTAAATAGAGATGACGATACAATCACTTTCATTAATATAATGAAATAATTTGCTAGTTGTCTACCAATCAGTCATTGGCCAGTCATTGGCATGAAGAATAAAGTAACGTGCATAGCATTGCTACCAACAGCGCGCTATGCTGAATCCCGGCATTTTTAAAAACTGAAAAACATGACCAAAATTGTTTTTGTAGAAGACGACCCGGAGGTCGGAAAACTAATTGCAGCCTATCTCGGCAAGCATGATATTGATGTGTTTGTGGAACCGCGTGGAGATACAGCTCAAGCGGTTATTGAACATCAACAGCCCGACCTGGTGTTGCTCGATATTATGTTGCCCGGCAAAGATGGGATGACGTTGTGCCGCGATTTACGACCAAGCTATGACGGCCCGATCGTGCTGCTAACCTCACTTGACAGTGATATGAACCATATCCTTTCTCTGGAAATGGGCGCGAATGACTATATCCTGAAAACTACGCCTCCCGCCGTGTTGTTGGCAAGGTTACGTTTGCATTTACGTCAACATAATCAGCAACAAACCAAAGAAACGCCCCATGTTCCACTCACTGGGCATAATGCCATTCACTTTGGTTTACTTTGCATCGACCCGGTTAATAGGCAAGTCAATCTCGGCGATGAAGAGATTACATTATCGACTTCAGATTTTGATCTGCTGTGGGAACTCGCGACACATGCCGGCATCATCATGGACAGGGAAGCATTATTGAAAAATTTGCGGGGCGTCAGTTATGACGGGATGGATCGCAGTATCGATGTGGCTATTTCGCGTTTACGCCGCAAACTCCATGACAATGCCCTCGAGCCTTTTAGAATCAAAACAGTGCGCAATAAAGGCTATTTATTCGCCCCCAATGCCTGGGAGTCAGTGCAGCAATGAGGAAGCTATTTATTCAGTTTTTCTTATTGCTGTTCGTCTGCTTTATGGTGATGGCGATGCTGGTTGGCTTAGTTTATAAAGTCACGGCTGAACGCGCTGGCCGCCAGTCATTAGATGATTTGATGAAAAGCTCTCTGTCATTGATGCGCAGTGAGTTACGAGAAATTCCGCTAAAAGATTGGAATAAAACCATCGCCACGTTGGATTTGAATCTCTCTTTTCAATTACATATTGAACCTCTTGATAAACGGGATCTGGGCGAAAGATTAAATAAGCGCCTGCGTGCGGGTGAAATCATTGCCTTGGATGATGAATACACCTTCCTGCAACGGATCCCCCGCAGCCACTATGTCTTGGCTGTAGGCCCGGTTCCCTATCTGTTTTATTTGCACCAAATGCGGCTACTGGATTTAATCTTGCTCATCCTGATTGGTCTCTCTTTGGCGCTGCCGGTGTTCCTGTGGATGCGCCCTCACTGGAAAGACTTGCTGAAACTAGAGAATGCCGCCCAGCGGCTTGGGGCCGGACATCTGGACGAACGGACACATTTTGATCCCACCTCCAGCCTAAGCCGTTTAGGCGTCGCGTTTAACCAAATGGCCGACAACATCAGCACATTGATAGTCAGTAAGAAGCTGCTTATTGATGGAATTGCTCACGAGTTACGCACCCCACTTGTTCGCTTGCGCTATCGGCTAGCCATGAGTGATAACCTGACTGAAAGCGAACAACTGGCGTTGAATCATGATATTGGCCAGTTAGAGGCCCTGATTGATGAATTGCTAACCTATGCTCGGCTGGATCGCCCCCAAGTCGCGCTCAATCTTGAACCTATAGACTTACCGGCATGGCTCAGCGCAAAAGTAGCAGATATGCGTTTGATTCATAGTGAGCGTGAGATAGAGCTCGACATACCTCATCGCGGCGACTTTGGTGCAGTCGATCTACGTCTAATGGAAAGAGTATTGGATAATCTGGTCAATAACGCCCTGCGCTACTCGACTCAGCGGTTACGTATTGGCTTGTGGTTTGACGGCAATAACGCATGTTTACAAGTTGAAGATGACGGGCCGGGCATTCCCTTAGAAGAGCGTGCGCGCGTATTTGAGCCATTTGTTAGACTGGATCCTAGTCGGGATCGTGCAACAGGTGGCTGTGGATTGGGTCTGGCCATCGTCCATTCCATCGCACAAGCATATCAGGGCAGCATTTCCGTCGATGCCAGTTCGCTGGGCGGTGCCAGTTTCCGATTTTGCTGGCCGGTGAAAGAGCTTGATTCACTCACTATCGACCAAGATAGCCCTAACTAATAGTTTTGCCTAAACTCTAGCCTTAATAAAACAAGTCAGCCTATATGCTCTAAATAATTCAAGTTGCAGGAAAGCGGCAATCGAACCAATACAAGCCACCAACGGATATGCAGCTCGAAGAATGGCGAGAATAGTTTAAATGGAGTACTTAATGACTACAGCTTATCAATCCCTGCGCACTACATTCACCCGCCTTTCCCGCTTTGAGCACTTATCCGCCATTGCTGGGTGGGATATGCAAACAATGATGCCGCCCAAAGGAAATCTTGCTCGCTCAGAGGCGATGGCTGAGCTAAATGTGCTGCAACACCAGATTCTGACGGCCAAACAGGTTGGCGAGTGGTTGAAGCAAGCGGAACAAGAGACTCTGGATGATATTGAGCTGGCTAATCTGCGTGAGATGCGGCGGCATTACAATAATGCGGTGTTACTACCAGAGGCTTTGGTTGAAGCAAAATCACTAGCAGGTGCTCGATGCGAGCACGCATGGCGACAGCAGCGTATCGCAAATGACTGGCACGGTTTTGCTGAAAATCTACGTGAAGTGGTCAAGTTAAGTCGTCAAGAAGCGTCGATTAGAGCTCAAGCTGCTGGGACATCGCGCTATGACGCTTTGTTGAATTTATATGAGTCGGGAACAAATAGTGCTAATTTGGACCGTATCTTTGGCGATCTTAAACAATGGCTACCCACGTTATTGCAAAAAGTGATCGCTAAACAAGAAAATGAAACCTGCTTGATACCACAAGGGCCATTTGATCTGGAAAAACAGCGTCAACTTGGGCTGAGTGTGATGAAAGTATTGGGCTTCGATTTTGATGGTGGACGAGTCGACGTCAGTGTGCACCCATTCTGCGGAGGTGTTCCTCAGGATGTACGCATCACTACTCGTTATAATGAACAAGAATTTCTCAGTGCGTTAATGGGGATTGTTCATGAAACGGGTCATGCGAGGTATGAGCAAAATTTACCCCGTGAATGGTTGGGGCAGCCTATATCGCACGCACGCTCTACTGCAATTCACGAATCCCAAAGCTTACTGTTTGAAATGCAATTAGCTCGCAGCAAGGAGTTTCTGCAAGTCATCCGCCCTCTGGTTATACAGCAATTTGGAGAGCAACCTGCGTTTGATGAGCAAAACTTCACCGCCTTGAATCAACGTGTCAAGACCGGTTTTATCCGGGTTGATGCTGATGAAGTCAGCTACCCTGCCCACGTAATTTTGCGCTATGAAATTGAAAAAGCATTGATTAGTGGTGAAATCGAGGTAGATGATATTCCCACGCTGTGGAATGAGAAGATGCAGCAATATCTGGGGATAAACACTGAAGGAAATTATCGCTATGGGTGCATGCAAGATATTCATTGGACGGATGGCGCCTTTGGTTATTTCCCAACTTATACCCTGGGTGCCATGTATGCTGCTCAACTTTTCCAAACTGCGCGTGGCGCTATTCCTGAATTAGATAGCAATATTGCCAACGGTGATTTGAACTCACTATTCAGTTGGTTACAGAAAAATATCTGGCAACACGGAAGCCGTTACTCAACCGCTGAGTTGATTACCAAAGCAACCGGTGAATCACTTAACCCTCGTTTTTTCCGCGAGCACTTAGAACTCCGTTATTTATAATTATCTTTGACCTCAGATTTTTCACTTCGATACTGCCCTTCCTTTAAGGAGGCAGTATCGTCCTGTTGAACATAAATTCCGTGTTAGCCACAAATTTGCATGTACCTAAAGAGATCATTTTTCAGATAACAACCTAATGTATGTTGTAACTAATTTAGGGTAAAGGTTATCCTAGCTATTCTTATTCCTCTCAGCTTCCATGCTATCTATGCAATAAAATGCATTTAACGATATGCCATAAAGTTGACTATTCGTCATAACAATCCGCTCTGTACAATCGGTTACAAGCCGAAACCAATGACTCACGGAAGCCATTAATCATTTACCCTATTCTCATTACAACGACCCAACGGGGCCGATATACAAACAGAACACTGAGGAATAAATCATGAAAACAGTATTAGCTCTGATTGTTGCTGCAACTTTGGGTATGTCTTCTATTGCATTCGCAGCCGATACCGTTGCACCAGCAGCGGCTCCAATGGCTACGGCACCAGCGGCCCATAGTGCTCCTGCCAAAAATATGCATCACAAAAAAGCGACAAAATCGGTGAAAAAAGCCGACAAAGCCGCCCCGATGCAAAAAGCGCAAGCCGCTAAGAAACATCACAAAAAAACGACGCACACTAAATCTGCCCCAGCAGCAGTGCCCGCCACAAAATAAAGTCGAGAAGATAGCTGAAGCCAGCTCTTTAGATTGACCTGCAACAACTTCACTCGCTCAACACCCGGTTCTCCGGGTGTTTTTTATCAGGAGTGCTGATAATGCTGCGCCGTTATTTATTTGAAATCACTCTGGCAACATTAATTATGTGCGGCCTGATCGCACTGTTTTTTTATTTATAGTGCATATCCGTAATGCTTCAAGCAGCATGTGCATTACTTAGAGTATAAGCGACTTATACCGCGCTAAAATTATCGAAAAATCAAATACTGGCAACATACTACATAGCTAATTGTGTCTATAGTTATCAATGGGGAGGCTTGTGATTAACAGCTTAACCAGTAGGTCTCAGGTTTGTGAATAAATACCCCTCTAGGGAATAAGGCAGGCTAATTATTTATGCGTTTATCTTCATTATTGCTATTAAGTCTGTTACCTCTTTCCGTGGCTCATGCACTTCCCCTGACTGACACGTCAAATGACGACAGTAATATTGCTGATCAGACCACCCTATTTTTTGGTAAAGATGATCGTACTGCGGTCACTAATGGCTCTCAATGGCCATGGCAAGCCATCGGTCAAGTTGAGACAGCCAGTGGCAATCTTTGTACTGCGACATTAATCTCCCCTCGCCTCGCACTTACCGCTGGGCATTGTGTATTAGCACCTCCAGGAAAGATTGATCGTGCTGTGGCCTTACGGTTTATTTCGCACAACGGCCATTGGAAGTATCAAATTACGAGTCTGGAAACGCTGGTTGATGCCAAGTTGGGTAAGAAACTCAAACCTGACGGCGACGGCTGGATAGTTCCACCCGCAGCAGCTGCATATGACTATGCTCTTATTCGATTAACTAATAAAAAACCACTCCCTATCAAGCCGTTACCATTGTGGGATGGAACCGCTAATGAATTGACTCAAGCACTTAAACAAGTTGACCGTAAAATAACACAAGCGGGTTATCCACTTGACCACCTGGATACCCTCTATAGCCATGAAGATTGCCTGATCACCGGTTGGGCGCAGCAAGGTGTACTTTCTCATCAATGCGATACATTACCAGGTGATAGCGGCTCGCCCTTGTTGCTGAAAAATGGCGAGAAATGGTCTTTGATTGCCATTCAAAGTTCAGCTCCCGCCGCTAAAGACCGTTATTTAGCAGATAACCGGGCTTTAGCGGTCACAGCCATAAAAGACCGGTTAAAAACGCTCGCTAATAAGGCGGCTAAAACAAGCAAATAGTCATGTCTCAATCCGGAAAAGGCATTGATGGATTAACAACGAACCTAACAGCCACTACTCCTTACTGGTACAACGGGGCTTTTGAGTAAATTTAAAAACAAAAGTCCCACCTAATGCTGCGGCATATCGACTCAACGTCGTGAGATTAGGCGAAATGATACCTTTTTCCATCCGACTGATATTTTGTTTCCTCAACCCCGCTCTCCGGGCAATGTCTTCTTGAGTCAAATTGCATCGCTGGCGGGCAGCCTTGAGCTCCGTCATCATCGCTTGCCTAATCTGCAAGTCAGAATACGCTTCATTTACCTGAGGGTGATTTAAAGCGTTAGCTTTAACCTCAGAAAAAGGAAGAATGTCAAAATCATCTTGTTTTTTCATGGCAGCAATCTCCGTTTGAGTTCCTTCATACGCTGATAAGCCAACATCAGTGTCCGTCTTGAGGCCTTTTGCGTTTTCTTCTGCAAGATATGAATGATATAAACCTGCCGATCTGCCTGGTAAAAGAAAAAACCACGCCCGCAACCTTCCTTAGCACTGACCCTCAATTCTTTCAGCCCTTTTCCTATATCCCGCACTACAGGTTCTCTCAACTCATGACTATAAACTTCTAACTCATCAAGAGCCTTAATCAGAGCCGCTTGTATCCCCGCAGGTAATTTAAACAATTCTTTTTGTGCCAACCTCAACAAACTAATCGTATACATAAGCAATCCCTGCTCCCGAAAAACTCTATCAAACTCACCAAATGTAATCAAATATGGTGACCCATAATCAGACAAACTTTGAGCAAGCCGCCTGAATACCATGGCAGATATAGCCGTAGTTGAAGGCCTAAGGCAATAATGTTGCGGCGCATTAGAGGAGTTAATTGATAGTTTTCGAGAGGCTTCGCATGAAAATCAGTAGATTTCATCGATTACATATTTGAGACACCAATGAGAGGATTTAGATTATATAAATACTGCCGTAAAGTGGGATCTAGCGGTCGAAAAGCTCCGCGCCTGAGCCATTATCTCAGGCGCGGAGTCCTCTTGATTAGCCATTAAGCAGAAAGTTGTTCGATAGTCTGTAAAATACGCTTATCTGATATGGGGTATGGTGTTCCCAATTGTTGGGCAAATAGACTCACGCGTAGCTCTTCAATCATCCAACGAACTTCTTTAACATCTTCATCTTGTTGACGTTTAGGCGGCAATTTGTTGAGCCATTGCTGCCACATCTGTTGTACATGTTCCACCCGTTGCATTTGGGCACGATCACGATGAGGATCTACGGCTAACTTCTCCATCCGTCGCTCAATGGCGTGCAGATAGCGCAATGTATCCGGTAAGCGTTTCCAACCATTATTGGTGACAAACCCGCGGTAAATCAGGCCGCCAAGCTGTGCTTTGATATCAGAAAGCGCTAATGCTTGCGAGATGTCGACCCGGCCTTTTAAACGTTTATTAATGCTGAATACAGTAGTCAGGATCTGTTCAACTTGTTTGGCAATATCCACAACAGTATCGTTTAATTCGGCCCGAACTTTTTCTTGTAACTGAGCGAAATCAGCCTCTTGCCATACCGGCCCACCATATTGCGCGACAAGTTTATCCACCCCACAAGCAATGCAATCATCAATTAGATCCATCACTTTGCCATAAGTATTGAAATAGAGACCGAGTTTGGATTTGTTCAGCAACTTTTCATGTAAATACTTAATCGGAGAAGGAATATTTAGCAGCAATAAACGGCGTGTCCCCTGCCACATGGCCTGTTGCTGCTGGGCTTCTGTATCGAATAAGCGAATCGCGACACTGTCTTTTTCATCCACCAATGCCGGGTATGCTTTGACTTCGTATCCTCCCCGGCGTTGCTCGTAGCACACCGGAAGTGAGCCGAAGCTCCAGATATGTAAGTTATTTTGCTCAATACCGTCATCGGCAACCGCTGAGAGAGTCTCTTGTACTTTATCCTGGAGTTGGAGCTTCAAGGCAGCAAGGTCTTTCCCCTCACGCAAAGTTCGGTTTTTATCATCCAGCACGCGGAACGTCATTTTTAGGTGGTCGGGAACTTGCTCCCACTGCCAGCTTTCGCGTGACACTGTCACCCCAGTCATGCGACGTAACTCGCGCTCTAATGCATCCAGCAGACTGGTTTCCAACGGGGTTACCCGTGCTAAGAATGCCTCGGCATAATTAGGCGCCGGCACAAAATTGCGGCGAACCGGCTTAGGTAATGACTTGATTAACGCCACCACCAGCTCACGGCGGATCCCCGGAATTTGCCAGTCAAACCCCTCTTC
The DNA here is from genome assembly GCF_048323875.1 of Yersinia sp. LJYL362. Taxonomy (NCBI): domain Bacteria; kingdom Pseudomonadati; phylum Pseudomonadota; class Gammaproteobacteria; order Enterobacterales; family Yersiniaceae; genus Yersinia; species Yersinia sp. LJYL362. Next base: position 1,727 of record NZ_JBLWEX010000109.1, on the reverse strand, counting down.
CTGAACCTGATTCAGGATAGGCAGCGGGATATGGACAGTGACCCCATCAGCATCAGTACCGGGTTCAAATTGATAGGAAAGCCGTAGTTTGAGTGACCCTTGATACCAAAAGTTCGGATAATCCAATGGGTTAACTTTGTTTGCACCATCCTTGATAAGCATGGTTTTTTCAAAGTTGAGCAACTCCGGCTGGGTCTGGCTGGTTTTCTTCCACCAGCTATCAAAATGACGTGCGGAAATAACATCACGGCTAATACGCTGGTCATAGAAGTTAAACAATGTCTCGTCATCAACCAAAATGTCGCGGCGGCGAGATTTGTGCTCCAATTCTTCAACTTCAGCCAATAGCTTTAAATTAGCGCGGAAGAAAGCATGGCGCGTCTGCCAATCCCCTTCAACCAAGCCATGACGGATAAATAACTCGCGACACAGCGGCGGATCAATTGGCCCATAGTTGATCTTGCGCTCAGTGACGATAGGCAACCCGAATAAGGTCACTTTCTCACTGGCCATCACCGCCCCTTGCGCTTTCTCCCAATGCGGGTCGCTATAGTGATGTTTAACCAAGTGCTGTGCCAAGGGTTCGATCCATTCCGGTTCGATACGAGCAGCAATGCGCCCCCATAAGCGGCTGGTTTCGACCAATTCGGCCACCATGCACCACTTTGGCGGTTTTTTGAATAAACCGGAGCCAGGGAAGATGGCAAAACGGGCATTGCGCGCACCTGTATACTCTTGCTTTTCAACGTCTTTCTGGCCGATATGTGATAGTAATCCGGTCAGAATGGCCGTATGAACACTGCGATAGTCTGCGGCGACGCTATTGACCGGAATACCCAGCTCTTTCACCACCTGACGCAGTTGGGTATAGATATCCTGCCATTCGCGCACCCGCAAATAGTTCAGGAAATCGCTACGGCATAATTTACGGAATTGCGCCGATGATAGTTCTTTTTGCTGCTCTTTCAGGTAATCCCATAGATTAACAAATGCAAGGAAATCAGAGTCTTTATCGGCAAAACGTCGATGTTTTTCATCAGAGGCTTGTTGTTTATCCATCGGACGTTCACGCGGATCCTGGATAGACAATGCCGAGGTGATGATCATCAATTCCCGCACACTGCCACTTTTCTGGGCTTCCAATACCATTCGAGCCAAACGGGGATCAACCGGTAATTGGGCCAATTGACGACCTAGCGGTGTTAATTGTTGATGGCCGTTACTGGCCGTTTGGATAGCCCCTAGCTCCTCCAGCAGCCGCACACCATCTTGAATGTTGCGCTTGTCCGGTGCTTCCACAAATGGGAAGGCCGCGATATCCCCTAACCCTAATGAGGTCATTTGCAGGATAACGGAGGCCAAATTGGTACGCAGAATTTCCGGATCAGTGAATTCAGGGCGTGAAAGGAAATCTTGTTCGGAATAAAGACGGATACAGATACCGTCAGAGACACGGCCACAGCGGCCTTTACGCTGATTAGCCGAGGCTTGAGAAACCGGTTCAATCGGCAACCGTTGAACTTTAGTACGGAAACTATAGCGGCTAATACGTGCAGTTCCGGGATCGATGACATACTTAATGCCCGGCACGGTGAGTGAAGTTTCCGCCACGTTAGTCGCCAGCACAATGCGCCGCCCATGATGAGACTGAAACACCCTATTCTGCTCACTATTGGATAAGCGAGCATACAGCGGCAGCACTTCGGTATGCGGCAAATTCTGCTTCA
>NZ_JBLWEX010000108.1:0-10658 GCF_048323875.1 Yersinia sp. LJYL362 | reverse complement strand
GCGCAGATCTTAAAGAACTGCCTTCTGCTGACCTGCATGGGTCTCTCCTTCATTCATTGTCACATTGGATGAATTTAAAATTCAGTTCGCGCTTCCCTCAACAAAACCAGAAGCGCTAAAATCGCTGGTGCGATATCACCTTTATCGGTGTGGGATACATTCCTATATAAATGGAATTATACCCATACCATTCTTAATGTGAATGTTACCACATTGTGATTATGGGTTATAACTTTCAGGGCCGCATAGTGAGCCAGATCAAACCTTCAGATATTGACCTTTCAACCGGAATTTGCGGCGCCCGACAACTTAACGTGCTACAGCGCCATCAAATGGCCGAGCCGCAGTTGGATTGGTTGGCAGAGGAAGTACCGGTAGCACTGGTGTACAACGGCATTTCTCATGTGGTGATGATGGCCACCCCCAAGGATTTAGAGGCTTTCGCGCTGGGGTTTTCGTTGTCAGAAGGCATTATTACCGCGCCACAAGAAATCTATGCCATTGATGTTAATCCTGGCTGTAATGGCATAGAAGTTAACATTGAGTTATCCAGCCGCCGTTTTGCCGGTTTAAAAGAACGCCGACGGGCGATGGCTGGCCGCACTGGGTGCGGTGTCTGTGGTATTGAGCAACTGGACGATATTTTCCGCCCAATTGCGCCCTTGCCGTTCACGCAATCTTTTGATTTTAATCATTTAGACCATGCACTTGCACAACTCAAACAGGTACAAACCGTGGGCCAACTGACCGGCTGCACCCATGCCGCCGCCTGGATTAATCCTCAAGGCGAATTATTAGGTGGCTGTGAAGATGTAGGCCGCCATGTGGCACTGGATAAACTGCTCGGGGTCCGAGCCAAACAGCCGTGGCAGCAAGGCGCGGTGCTGGTTTCCAGCCGCGCCAGCTATGAGATGGTACAGAAAGCCGCCATGTGCGGGGCCGAGATTTTATTTGCTGTTTCAGCTGCAACAACCTTAGCAGTTGAAGTCGCCGAGCGTTGTCATCTCACCTTGGTTGGTTTCAGTAAACCCGGCCGGGCAACGGTGTATACCCATGCGCAGCGGATTCAAGAATAGAAAGACCACACAATAAGTACGGCATTGATAATCATTTTCAATATCATTTAATTAACTATAATGATCCGAATGCTTACGCGGTGCTTACTTTTTTTGCGCCGCCCTACACCTACGGAGACGATGATTATGAGTTACTCACTGCCATCCCTGCCTTATGCTTATGACGCCCTGGAACCACACTTCGATAAGCAGACGATGGAAATCCATCACACCAAACACCACCAAACCTATGTTAACAATGCAAACACGGTGTTGGAGAGCTTCCCTGAGCTGGCTAAATTCAGTGTTGAAGATCTGATCAAAGATCTGGACAAAGTTCCCGCTGAAAAACGCACCTTTATGCGTAATAACGCCGGCGGTCACGCTAACCACAGCCTGTTCTGGAAAGGCCTGAAACTGGGCACCACTCTGACCGGTGACCTGAAAGCCGCTATCGAACGCGACTTCGGCAGTGTTGACAGCTTCAAAGAAAAATTTGAACAAGCTGCGGCAACGCGTTTCGGTTCAGGTTGGGCTTGGCTGGTACTGAAAGACGACGGCAAACTGGCTGTTGTCTCGACGGCTAACCAAGATAGCCCGCTGATGGGCGAAGCCGTTTCTGGCGCTTCAGGCTTCCCGATTGTCGGCCTGGATGTGTGGGAACACGCTTACTACCTGAAATTCCAAAACCGCCGCCCAGACTACATCAAAGCATTCTGGAACGTGGTTAACTGGGACGAAGCTGCCGCGCGTTTCGCTCAAGCTAAGTAACGAGAGCAGCTATACCCCATAGCTTCAAGTTCGAAAGATATATGCCAGCAAGGCCCTCTTGCTGGCATTTTTATTGTTAAAGTTTAGCCAATTCCTGCCGATAGAATGTACAAGAAGGTCACTGGTATTCATGGAAGAAATCTATGAATGTAGAAGTCATTACGTTTGGGAAAAGCACTCTTGCCAAGGCTATCCCACATACCGCCAGTTCCCCGAAATCCTCTAATAATTAGACCTCCCCAAACTCACCTACGCTGATTGATTTGCAGCAAAAACACCGCATAACGGAGCAGAACATGGCAGGATTTAGCAAAGTTTTTAGTCACTTTGAAAACGTGAAAGTCGGTAAAAAGCTGGGGTTAAGCTTTTTCCTGATGTTGTTATTGGTTGGGGTCATCGCTGGTACCACCGCATATCATTTCTCCGTCATTGAAGAACATGCTTATAAAGTCGATTTGAGCTACAAAATTAATAATGAGGCTAATCAGGCAAAATATAACCGTGCGTTATATGAACGCACCTATGACTTGAAATACATTAAAGAAAACTCAGAGCATATCAATAAGATAAAAGACTTACTGACTCAAAGTGAAGCGCTTGGTTGGTCGGAAAACAACCGCAAAACGATCAGTAACATTGCCGATGTGGTAGACGAATATCTGCAACAACAAAGCAATTTTGTGAATGCTGTAGCCCACAAGGACGATGTGCGCAAAAGTTGGAATATCTCGGAAACTCAAAAGAACCTCAATGAGTTACAGCAAAGTTTGCTCAATGAAGGTGCCGATACCAACACCCAGATTCTGCTGGCGGAAATGAACCAAAAGTTAATGACCGTGCGCTATAACGCGCGAGGTTTATTACTGGATCGCAACCAGGATGCAGAGTCTTCATTGATTACCTCAATCAATATTGCCAACAGCGCGGCGAATGCTTTTATGCCAGTGCTATCAGCCGATCAGCAAAAACTATTAGCTCCAGTCATTTCCAGTCTCAGTGCCTATAAAGACAACGTATTAGCCTATTTGCCAGCATATCAGCAAGAGCTGGAAGTGGGTAAAGTGATGGAAGAGAATGCCAATGAATTAAATAAGTTGGCCACTCATTTGTTCACTCAAGAACTGCAAGGCACTCATGATGAAATCAATAATGCGCAATTACAGCTAGCTATAGCAGCTATTGCAGCCCTGATATTGGGTTTACTGATTTCATGGCGCATGACTCGCCAGATTACTGTGCCACTGCGCACCACGTTGGCGATGGCTGAGCGCATTGCCACCGGTGATTTAACCGCAGCAACCACCTCCAATCGTACTGATGAACTGGGCCTGCTGATGAATGCCGTCGCCCGGATGAATGAAAATCTACGCGCCATGATTGACGAAATTCGCATTGGCGTCAGTCAGGTGTCTCATGCCTCCGGCGAGATTGCCGCTGGCAATACTGATTTATCATCCCGAACAGAGCAACAAGCTGCCGCGGTAGAAGAAACAGCTGCCAGTATGGAGCAATTGAATGCCACGGTTAAACAGAATGCTGATAATGCCCACCATGCTAATCAGCTAGCGACGGAAGCATCACAAACCGCGCAACAAGGCGGCAAGCTGGTTAACGATGTGGTGCGCACCATGAACGATATTTCTGGCAGTTCTAAACGCATTTCTGAAATCACCTCGGTGATTAACAGTATTGCTTTCCAGACTAATATTCTGGCGCTGAATGCCGCAGTTGAAGCAGCGCGCGCCGGTGAGCAAGGCCGTGGTTTTGCTGTGGTCGCGAGCGAAGTGCGTAATTTGGCACAACGCAGTGCACAGGCAGCAAAAGAAATTGAAGGATTGATTGGAGAGTCGGTGTCTCAAGTCAATGCCGGTACATCATTGGTACAAAATGCGGGTCAAACGATGGAAGATATTGTCCGCTCAGTGACCCATGTGCGCGATATCATGGCGGAAATTGCCTCGGCCTCCGATGAGCAAAGCCGGGGCATCACCCAGGTCAGCCAGGCTATCTCGGAAATGGACAGCACCACTCAACAGAACGCCGCATTGGTGGAAGAGTCTGCCGCTGCCGCTGATTCATTGGCAGAACAAGCTATCTTACTGGCACAAGCTGTTGCCGTGTTCCGCCTGTCCGAAGCAGAAACTGAATCTGTTCAAAGCAAAACTACCACTCCACGGGCAACCCCACCACGCCCAGCACCAGAGACTAACCGCACCCAACAGCAGGATAACTGGGAAACCTTCTGATTCTGCGTTAAACCATGGAGCCCTGCCGTCAGGCAGGGTATTCTGAGTCTCCCTTCTGAACGCAGGCAAGGAGAGCAGATGAAATTTCCACAGGTTTATATCGGTAAAATCGAGCCTTACAACGGCAGTTCCCCAAGTGCCATTGGCAAACGTCAGGTGCAGGGTGGCATTATGCTCACATCTCTCGGTTTGGAAGGGGATGAACAAGCCGAAACTCGCTTCCACGGCGGCCCGGATCGGGCATTATGCCACTACCCGCGCGAGCATTATGCTCACTGGTCACAGCAATTCCCTGAACAAGCTGAGATTTTTTCCGCTCCGGCTTACGGCGAGAATATATCAACCCTCGGCATGACTGAACAAAATGTCTATATGGGGGATATCTATCGCTGGGGTGAAGCACTCATTCAGGTGACACAACCGCGCTCACCTTGCTACAAACTCAACTTCCATTTTGCTATCGAAGATATGTCGGTGTTGATGCAGCAAACCGGCTACTGCGGTTGGTTGTATCGTGTGATTTTACCCGGCAAAGTCAGCGACGGTCATCCACTGGAGCTATTAGCGCGCACCAGTGATATCAGTGTATCGGAGGCCATTGCTATTGCCTGGCATATGCCATTTGACGAAGAACAGTATCGCCGCTTGTTGTCAGTATCTGGATTATCCGCCAGTTGGAGCAAAACCATGCTGACCCGCATTTCGCAGGGAAAGATAGAAGACTTTAATCGGCGGTTGCGCGACTCTTGATAGATTAAATATCAAACGATAAAAATACGCTATTGCCAAGGATGGCAAATTATCTTAAAGATCTTTCTAAAGAGAATTAATTAAATAGGCTATTGAAATTAACGATCTGAATATATGACTCCATAGTATTAAGCTGTTTGTATTAGAAATAGTGGCTATTGAGTCCAATCTTCAATTCGTAGTTTTTTAACTCGTTCAAACTCTCTAATATTATTAGTTACTAATATTGCTCCAGCAGAAACTGCATGCCCGGCTATTGCGGCATCATTTCCGCCAATTGGTGTCCCCTGCTTTGCCAGCTCAACTTTAATATTAGTCGTGGCATCAACAGCTGCGGCATCCCACGGCAAAATAGCATCTAACCTTTTTACAAATTCATCAACTAAATAATTATGCTTTGGAGAAGCTTTCTTACCTATAGCACCAAATCGCATTTCTGAGTATGTAATTGCTGAAACAACTATTTTATTCTGATACTCAATACACTGTTGTAATTTTATAATTAATTCTGCTGGTCGTTCCCGCATAATAAAAGAACAAATATTCGTATCAAGCATATATAATTTTTTGATCATAACTCGAAGCGTCCTTCTTCGATAACATCCTGTCTTTCGGCAAGAAAATCATCATCTGCCTTATCTTCATCCATGAATGATACCCATGTCGGGCGTATGGGTCGTAAAATAATACTATCACCGTCTCTGAGTATTTCCAGCTCGGTCACGCCATCAAAATCCATATCTTTTGGCAAACGAATTGCTCGATTCTGCCCATTTTTGAAAATAGATACCGTTCTCATATTTTTACTCCTGATGCTCGTGTCATTGAAAACACTAGCATATGCCAAGCATATGTCAAGAGTAGCGTCAAAGCTAGAAAACAAACCAGGTGGCGGCCATGCCACACACCCGGTTATTTTGAAAGTCGCAATCAGAATGCTTTTTTGGCGTAACCCGTCACTTCTTTCAAGCCCATCTCGCGGCCTAATGCTGTCATTGGGTGTACCACCACAATACCGCGCACTGCTTTCTTCAAGGTGCCCATATCAGCCTGTTCTTTTTTGGTGATGGCACGGCTGAAGGGCAGTTTAGCCAGCTTCTGGGCTTCAGCACTCAGGTTTTTAACCCTGACTTCTTTCAAGCGCTGGATTTCAGCCGCCAGTTTCTCTTTTTCTTTCATGTGCTGCGCGATTAACTCCATATTACCCTGCTGAATAACAACAGGATCTTTATGGTTCAGCGCATCCAGCATATCGCTTAGACGTTTAATTTCTGCATGTTCTTTCATAGTATTGGCCCGTACATGCCTCTATGGGCACGATATTTCGCTAAAGTTGGAGATAGGATAGCACTGATTGTGCATCAAGATGGATAGTGTATCAGGATGCATCTCTTTCGGCAGCAGCCTCCTGAACCGGCTGCCACTGCATTCCGGCCGGTAAACCACTCATTTCACATGCAACCGCCCCCAATCGCTCCAACGCCCCGGTATAACGGCTATTAAATGGATAACAGCAGGATAGGCGAAATGCATGGCGATAACGGCCACTGGGTGAATAAAGCGTCCCCGGCGTCAGGCAAATCTGCTCTTGCAACAATTGATGAAACAGCGCGACGGTATCGACGCTATCAGGGAATTCGACCCAGAATACAAACCCGCCCGCTGGCTGTGTCACCGTCGTGCCGCGCGGGAAGTTGCGGGTTATCAGTTGTTGGGCTTGCTGTACTTGCTGCGCATAACGGCGGCGCAAGCTACGTAAATGGTGATCATAGCCGCCAGATTCAAGAAACAGTGCCAGAGTCTCCGACAATAGCATCGGCTCCGCCATCGACGACACCGCTTTTAGCTTGTGTAATGCTTCTGCGAAGCGGCCCCCATCAATCCAGCCGATACGGAAATCCGGTGCCAGTGTTTTGGTAAAACTGGAGCAAAACAGCACCCAGCCATCACGATCAAAGGCTTTAACTGCCGGAGATAACGTCGAACCAAATTGAATTTCAGCATACAAACCATCTTCAATTAATGGTACTTGATGATCGTTCATCAGCTGTGCTAATCGTTTTTTAGCGGTGAGCGGCATGGTATAACCTAAGGGATTCTGCACCGTCGGCATCGCAATCAGTGCATTCAGTCGCTCTTCTTCAAGCAACAGCTCCAGTACATCCAATGAGAGTCCTTGCTGTGGATCGGTTGGAATCTCCACGGCTTTCAACCCGAGGCTTGCCAGTAATGGCATCAGATAGAAATAGGTCGGTGATTCCAGCCCGACACAATCCCCCGGTTTGGTGGTCACCCGCAGCGCCAATTGCAGCGCCTCCATGCACCCATGCGTAATGGTGATATCCGCCGGATCAGCCAACATCCCCAGTGTCATGGCGCGGCGAGCGATTTGTTGTCGCAGCCGCTGGCTACCGGGAGGCAAAGAATATTGACTGATTAATTGCGGCTCGCGGCGTAATAAGGAAGCCATGATACGACCCAACTTGGCGCTGGGATAGAAATCACCTGTCTGCGGGCAGGCCAGTGAAATATTGGTAAAGCGCGGATTTTGCTGGGCGGCAAAAACGGTATCAATCAAATCCAGCACTTCGTCCACCGGTTTCCCGACCGTGGCCGTTGGCACCACTGCGGTTGACGGGCTACAGACATAAAAACCCGACTGCGGGCGCGCTTCAATCAGGCCGCGGTCTTCCAACGTGCGATACGCAGCCACTACCGTATTGATACTGACCTGATGGCTCTGCGCGTAGCCCCGCACCGAGGGCAGTCGGCTACCAGCCAGGAGACTGCCATTTTTAATGGCTTGCGCCAGATTGTCAGCCACTTGTAAGTAGCGAATTTCGTTCATAACAAGGGACATGGTGACAGTTCTCCACAGGATCAATGGGTACAGTTTAGCGTCATGCAAACTGTACCCATAACAATAGATAACTTCTGCTTCTGACGCCATCACGGATTGATGTATATGCTGAATCTCTTGGTAATATCAATAATATAATACCCAAAGTAATTGGAGTTGCAGGTAGGCGGCAAGCGAGCAAACCCCGATGAGCTTACTCAGGTAAGTGATTCGGGTGCGTGAACGTAGCTAACACCCCTGCGGCTTCAAGTACGAAGGGAGAGGAGCTCCCCCCATGTTGGACAGTGCTTTCATCAGTTACGTCACTGTAATGTCGATAACCCCAGGCCCGAATAACCTGCTGTTGGCCGCCTCTGGCGTTAATTTTGGTTTGCGCCGAACGTTCCCGATGATGTTGGGGATTACCTTTGGTTGCGCACTGCAATGCGCATTAATGACCACGCTATTGGCATTTATCCTCAGTTGGGTAGGGGTTGTTCGTCTGCCATTGGTGACATTAGGCGGTGGCTATTTACTGTGGCTATCCTGGAAGATTTATAATTCCGGCAGCCCCAGTGCTCGGGATAGTGAGCGGCCCATGGGGTTCATTCAGGGGGCATTATTTCAAGCGATTAATCCAAAAGCCTGGCTGATGGCAATGAATGTCGCCATCTTATTCACCCCACGGGAAGGCGCAACACTGAGTCATACTTTGCTGATTGTCGGTGGTTTTGCTTTGTTGAATCTACCTTGCGTGGCGGTTTGGGCGGTGATGGGGGATCAATTGCGTCATGCGTTGCGCGTCAATTGGAAGTTGCGGCTATTTAATGGCGTGATGGGCGGCTTGATGGCAATAACAGCCCTGTGGTTGTTAGCTGAGGAATGGCTCAGTGTCTTGAGTCATTAAACATGGCCAAGCGGTGAGAGTTTTGAAACTTGTTTTTGACTGATACGGGAGAGTAATTCAGTAATCGACAGCACCATGGTGGAGCGCACCATTTGCTGATAACGCTGGCGTTGCATGGCAATCAGCGAAGCATCGGCTTCATCTGGGCGTAAGAATGTTGGTACTGGTGGCAGCTCAGCAACACAATGCAGTTCACCAAATGGCCCGAGGATTTCGTCATCGGTAAAGCGATACTCGGTGCCATCATGGTTTAGCTCTTCACGCAGCGCCATTAATAACTCAGCATCTTCATATTCATGCCGGGTGATAACGCCCAAAGCATAAACCAACTTCAATCGTACGGATAACTCACCTAACGGCCCATCCCCGACCAGCAATGGCTCCACGGCATATTTCACCGCATAGTCATCTTTACGAAAAACCTGCACCACAAGAATGTTTAACGCTTCTGCCAATAATTCGACAGCAGCCATCAAGAAACTCCGAACGGTCTTCCCCGCGTTCAGATGTTCCAGTACCCGATTCTCAAATGCCTGTGTTTTTTCAATCATCGCTGGTCACTGGGGTGGTTAATGAGTATCCGTCCAACGGGTTTGGATAGCCGGCCAATACAACAACCGGCTTATCTGAGCACTGAGCATCAGTGCGTCAGCTTGTCCTGCATGGCGTTATACACACTCACCGCCTGTTCCACAACCTCGCTATCAGCTGGCAGTCCGGAAATTTGAGCAAGAGTGGCTTTCGGCCCTAACTTAGCCAGTAATTCAACCAGTTCTTGTGCTTGCGGGTCTTGCTCACTGCGGTAGCTCATTGCAGCCGCAATGCCGGTCACCAGGTTATTATGTGGCAACTGATATTCCAACGTCCCCAACAGCGGTTTGATCAAACGGTCACCCGCGCTCAGTTTACGCAGTGGCTGACGGCCAACACGCTCAACATCATCGTGCAGATAAGGGTTTTCAAAGCGGGAGAGAATTTTATCGATATAAGCCGCATGTTTCTGCGGATCAAACGCATAGCGCTTAATCAGCACCGCGCCGCTCTCTTCCATCGCACCTTTCACTGTCTGGCGTACTGCGGAGTCAAGAATGGCATCACGAATGGTTTGGTGACCGGCAAGCTGGCCCAAATAGGCGGTAATGGCATGCCCGGTGTTCAAAGTGAAGAGTTTACGCTCCACAAAGGCCATCAGATTGTCAGTCAGTTCCATACCGGCGATTTGCGGTGGCTGCCCTTTAAACTGGGTGCCATCAACAATCCACTCGCTGAATGTTTCTACTGTCACGGCCAGAATATCGGTACTACCTGCTTCTGATGGCGGCACGATGCGGTCTACCGCAGAATCAACAAACCCAACATGTTGCTCAACCCATGCCTGTTCACTTTCTGGCAAGGCGGCAAAAACATGCTGTTTCAGCTGGCTGGTGCCACGCACCATATTCTCACAAGCAATAATATTCAGTGGGCGGGTATTACCTTGTTGATGGCGGGTAACCAAACCTTGTGCCACGGTGCCTGCGATGCGGGCCAGAATTTGTGGGCCAACCGCGGTGGTGACAATATCCGCTTGTGCAATCAGCTCCACCACTTCCGGGCTACCACTGTTGACGGCGCTGACATTCTTCACTTCTTCAACCCGCGCTTGCTCACCCACTACATTAACTTGATAACTCTTACGCTTATTCAGCTCATCCAATAGCGGTTGATTCACATCTGCGAAAGTGAGTTGTGCGCCGGCATCAGCAAGCAGTTTGCCAATGAAGCCCCGGCCAATATTACCTGCGCCAAAATGTAATGCTTTCATGTTTTTTACCTTTTGCTGTATAGGGCCGTTTTCTCCCAACGGCCCTCTGCTCGTCATACTTCATTGACTCGCGGTTACTTTTTACCGCCCAATAAGTCCAACACTTCTTGTACGCTGGTCGTTTTGCTTAAGCGCTCAATGACAGAGTCATCGTCCAGTGCGTTGGTCAGGCTGGTAATGACATGAATGTGCTCATTGTTACGGGCAGCAATACCAATCACCAAGCGAGCCACTTCGTCTTCTTCATCGCCAAAGCGCACACCTTCAGGGTATTGGCAGAACACCA
>NZ_JBLWEX010000107.1:0-10562 GCF_048323875.1 Yersinia sp. LJYL362 | reverse complement strand
CGATGTTACGGGCAGAAAGTAAGCGGTCACTCTCAATATCAGCGACGCGGCAACCGAGCAGACGTGCAGCTTCGCCAGGATGGGGGGTCAACACCCGATTCTGACGCTTCAGCGGATTTAATGCCAGCAAGTTGAGTGCATCTGCGTCCCATAATGCTGGTTTATCACTTTGTTGCAATAGATTCAGAGCATTCCTGCCCCAATCCGACTGCCCTAACCCCGGCCCGACCACCAATACATCAGCCCAATTCATACTTTGTTCGAGGGTTTCATCAGTTAATTCCTGCACCATCAACTCAGGGCGCGCAGCCAGAATCGGCGCGACATGTTCAATGTGAGTAAGTACTCGCACCAGCCCGGCACCACTGCGCAAAGCGGCCTCTCCTGCCATGCGAATAGCACCACCGAATCCTTTATCGCCCCCTACCAGCAATAAACGCCCATGCTCGCCTTTATGAGCACAGGGGCGGCGCGGTTTCAGCCACTGCGGCAGGTGGTCCGCCGTCATGCGCTCAATTTGCACCGGTTGAGCACTTAACCATGGTGTTAACCCCAAATCATTGCAGTGCAAATGCCCCACCCAATCACGGGCTTGCCCGGTGAGTAAACCGGGTTTCAGTGTGACAAAAGTCAGGGTGTGATCGGCGCGAATAACTGAGCCTGGAGCCGCACCGCTATCAGCACTCAGCCCAGACGGAATATCCAGAGCAAATTTTGCTGCACGATGGCGGTTTGCTGTGTCAATCAGCGTAGCATAAACCCCCTGTGGTGCGGCTCGAAGGCCAATACCCAACAAACCATCAATAATTAAATCGATATGTTGTGGCCAGGGTATATCAGGTTGGTTAATCACACCGCCGGCAGCCAGCCACTGAGATTGCGCCTGATGGGCTTCTGCGGGTAAAGGCCGATTACCAGGGCAAGCAATAAGAGTAACATTCAAACCCGCGGCCAATGCCCGGCTGGCAACAATGTAGCCATCGCCACCGTTATTACCGTGACCACACAAAATCAGCCAGTGGCGAGCGGCAGGATATTGCTTTCGCGCCAGTTCATATGCGGCATTTCCAGCTCTCACCATCAGGTCAAATAAGGTCAGAGAGAAGTGTGCCGCCGCAATCGCCTCATTCTGGCGCACCCAGTCCGCAGAAAAAACAGAGTGTGGTAAACTGGCTCCGATTTGTTTCTTACTATGGTCCGTCATGGCACACCCCCTCGATCTGAATCAGTTAGCCCAACATATCAAGCAATGGGGGCAATCGCTAGGTTTCCAGCAAGTCGGTATCTGCGATACAGATTTGTCAGCAGAAGAACCGCGATTACAGGCCTGGCTTGATAAACAATATCATGGCGAAATGGCCTGGATGGCCCGCCACGGTATGCTGCGCGCGCGCCCCCATGAACTATTACCCGGCACTTTGCGGGTGATCAGCGTGCGAATGAATTACCTGCCAGCCAAGGCTGCATTTGCCAGCACATTAAAGAATGCAGAACTCGGTTATGTCAGCCGTTATGCCTTAGGCCGTGATTATCATAAATTGTTACGCCAACGCCTGAAAAAATTGGGTGATATGATTCAAAATTATTGTCTGGAGCAGGCGGCCGGCGATGTCAACTTCCGCCCGTTCGTCGATTCTGCGCCAATAATGGAACGTTCCCTGGCGGCTAAAGCGGGGATTGGCTGGGTTGGTAAGCACTCACTAATTTTGAATCGTGATGCTGGGTCCTGGTTCTTTCTTGGTGAGTTACTCATTGATCTGCCGCTGCCGGTCGATAAACCGCAAGAAGAACAATGTGGGCGCTGTGTTGCTTGTATTACCACCTGTCCGACAGGGGCTATCGTCGCCCCCTATACCGTTGATGCGCGCCGCTGTATTTCCTATCTAACGATCGAGTTGGAAGGCGCGATACCGGAAGAGTTTCGCCCACTGATGGGTAATCGTATTTATGGTTGTGATGATTGCCAGCTAATCTGTCCGTGGAACCGCTTCTCACAATTAACCGATGAAGAAGATTTCAGCCCGCGAGCTGTATTACATACGCCACAGCTATTGGATTTATTCGCCTGGAATGAAGAGAAGTTTTTACGGGTCACTGAGGGCTCAGCCATCCGCCGAATTGGGCACCTGCGCTGGTTACGCAATATCTCGGTCGCATTAGGCAATGCGCCCTATCTCGATAATATTGTCTTGGCATTGGAAGCACGTCGCGGCATTGACCCCATGTTAGATGAACATATTGAATGGGCCATCTCACAACAATTGAAAAGACGGTCTACACTGATTGGGGATGTTCAATCGCCGCAGAAAAAACGGCTGGTGAGAGCGATTGAAAAAGGCCTGCCACGCGATGCCTGATGCTGCTTTTGCCTAATGTTGAATGACATTAAGCAGAGTTTTTTCAACTATTTTTATAATGAATGAACTCAGAGTTTTCCTGTGTATAAAAATAAAAACACCTTGGCAATCAAGTGCAAAAAAAAGCACAAGTGATCGGCATAACGTTTTTATATAAAAATATATGTAATTAAATCAGATGATTATAAAACAGGAAATTACAGCGGTTAAATTATGAGCTGAATACAAAAACAGCAGAATCTGTGGATAACTCTGTTGAAGAAGTTAATACAATGTATGTTAAATGAGGTGCAGCGCGTGACTGGGCTGTGGATAATTAAGACAGAATTGAATGAAAAAATTTGGAGCGGGAAACGAGACTCGAACTCGCGACCCCGACCTTGGCAAGGTCGTGCTCTACCAACTGAGCTATTCCCGCATTGAGATGCCGTTCAGGCAACATTTGACTATCTGAAACCAGTTATTTGAAATCAGTTATTTAAAATAAATAATTTTGGAGCGGGAAACGAGACTCGAACTCGCGACCCCGACCTTGGCAAGGTCGTGCTCTACCAACTGAGCTATTCCCGCGTCGCCGTCATGCGTTATTAACGAAAAAAACGCATCACTTTTATATTATTCATTTCTATTACTGTGACCAATCTCTTCTCTACTCAAGAAATTGGAGCGGGAAACGAGACTCGAACTCGCGACCCCGACCTTGGCAAGGTCGTGCTCTACCAACTGAGCTATTCCCGCTCTGGGTCATAATTTCCGGCACTGAATCTGTTTGCGCTTGCTTGCAAATTCTTCATCGGTACGGGGTGCGCATTATACGAGAAATCCGTTTTGCCGCAAGCCCCTGAAAGCAAAAAAATCATTTTTTGGTTTAAGTGCCGATTAAAACAACAATATGCTGTTTTTACCAGCACCGGTTAATTATTTTTGAATAAAATGTTCGCGGTAGTAGGCCAGCTCAGCCACGGACTCGCGAATATCATCCAGTGCCTGATGAGTATTTTGCTTTTTAAAACCGGCCAAAATCTCGGGTTTCCAGCGGCGTGCCAACTCTTTCAAGGTGCTGACATCCAGATAGCGGTAATGGAAGTATGCTTCCAACTCGGGCATATAACGGAACAGGAAGCGGCGATCTTGACCCACACTGTTACCACAGATAGGCGAAGTGCCAGCCGGAACCCACTGCTTTAGAAACTCAATGGTTTGCAATTCAGCATCATGATCATTAAACGGGCTGGCTTTGACCCGCTCGACCAAACCACTGCCAGTATGAGTGCGCACATTCCACTCATCCATTAGCCCAAGCTGCTCATCAGATTGATGGACAGCCAACACCGGGCCTTCTGCCAGGATATTCAAATTAGCATCGGTGACCAGCGTAGCGATCTCGATGATCCGATCCCTTTCAGGATCAAGACCGGTCATTTCCAGATCGATCCAGATCAGATTATTTTGATTTTCTGCCATGATATTTCCTGCCTGTTAGCTGGGGAGACTACCGAACAAACGGTTTATTGATAAAATAATGTGTATCATAGCCTTTTTGGTCGCAACCAGCGACATACCCAACGTAAGTGGGGTCGCAGCTAACCACTCTGAGGCTTCAAGTATGAAGAGTATAAATGCAGATTCAAGTGAGGCGCAGTGAGCAAGAATAAACTGTCCAAAGGTCAACAACGCCGTGTGCAGGCCAACCATCAGCGCCGGCTACGCACTGATAGAAAACCTGAGTTAGATGACTCTCAGCTTGGCGATGCGCAAGAAGGTATCGTAATCAGTCGTTTCGGTCAGCATGCTGATGTCGAAGCCGCCGATGGTGTTCAGCACCGTTGTAATATCCGTCGCACCATCAAGTCACTGGTTACCGGTGACCGCGTGGTCTGGCGTCCCGGCCTGCAAGCGCAGGAAGGCGTTCGGGTTAAAGGTATCGTCGAAGCCGTTCATGAGCGAACATCGGTTCTGACGCGCCCTGATCTCTATGACGGCGTGAAACCGATCGCGGCGAATATTGATCAGATCGTCATCGTTTCGGCGATCTTACCCGAACTTTCTCTCAATATTATCGACCGCTATCTGGTGGCCTGTGAAACATTGGATGTCGAGCCGTTAATCGTACTGAATAAAATCGATTTACTGGATGCTGATGGCCGCAAATTCGTTGACGGCATGATGGATATCTATCGCCGTATTGGCTACAACGTATTGGAAGTTTCCAGCCAGACCCGTGAAGGGATGGAAGCCTTTGAACAGGCGTTGGCTGGGCGGATAAGTATCTTTGCCGGTCAATCTGGTGTCGGTAAATCCAGCCTACTCAATGCGCTGTTACCGCCAACGGATAACGAAATTCTGGTGAATACCGTTTCGGACAACTCAGGTTTGGGCCAACACACCACCACCGCCGCTCGTTTGTATCATTTCCAGCATGGTGGTGATGTGATTGATTCACCGGGCGTTCGTGAATTCGGCCTCTGGCATCTGGCTCCGGAACAAATCACCCAAGGATTTGTCGAATTCCGTGATTATCTTGGCCATTGCAAATTCCGCGATTGTAGCCACACCAACGATCCCGGTTGTGCGCTGCGCGAGGCGGTGGAGCAAGGCAAAATTGCCGAAGAGCGCTTTGATAATTACCATCGGATTCTGGAAAGTATGGAACAGGCAAAACCTCGCAAGACATCAGATAGCGACGAAAAGTGATGTCTTTATAACGGTTTTCAAATTCTATACTTAATGACTTACATCGTGGCGCATAGATACAATGCGCCCCCTAATTTTTATAGCTCATAGTTTTTATAGCTCATAGCAAACCCAAGAGGTCTACGTGCTGGACAGTATCAAGATCAGATTACAATATTTACTCCCCAAACAAGGCCTGACCCGCTTGGCTGGCTGGGGTGCGGATAAGCAAGCTGGCTGGTTGACACAACTGGTTATCAAGGCGTTTGCCCGCTACTACAAAGTCGATATGAAAGAAGCACAAGATCCTGAATTCTCTGCTTATCGCACATTTAACGAATTCTTTGTGCGCCCGCTACGTGCCGGTGCGCGCCCAGTTGTTGCTGAGGAAAATCTATTAGCTCAACCTGCTGATGGTGCTATCAGTCAGTTAGGTACCATTCATGATGGGCAAATCTTGCAAGCAAAAGGCCACGACTACAGTGTGGAAGCTTTGCTGGCAGGTAACTATATGCTCGCTGCCGAGTTCCAGAATGGTCAGTTTGTCACTACCTATCTGGCCCCTCGCGACTATCACCGGGTGCATATGCCGTGTGATGGTGTGTTGCGTGAAATGATTTATGTTCCGGGTGATTTATTCTCGGTCAATCCATTGACCGCAGCGAATGTTCCCAACCTGTTCGCCCGTAATGAGCGCGTTATTTGTATCTTTGATACCGCCTTTGGCCCGAT
The DNA here is from genome assembly GCF_048323875.1 of Yersinia sp. LJYL362. Taxonomy (NCBI): domain Bacteria; kingdom Pseudomonadati; phylum Pseudomonadota; class Gammaproteobacteria; order Enterobacterales; family Yersiniaceae; genus Yersinia; species Yersinia sp. LJYL362. Next base: position 4,800 of record NZ_JBLWEX010000107.1, on the reverse strand, counting down.
GGCCCAAATTTTAGTGGGTGCTACTATCGTTGGCAGCATAGAAACTGTCTGGGCTGGCACCATTACGCCACCACGCGAAGGTGTTATTCGCCGCTGGACCTACCCACAAGCAGGGGCTGAAGGTGCGATAGCACTGGAGAAAGGGCAAGAAATGGGCCGCTTTAAATTAGGCTCGACGGTGATTAACCTGTTTGCTGAAGGCAAAGTATATTTAGCGCCACAGTTAAACAGCGGTTCGGTGACCCGCATGGGTGAAGTCCTTGCCGAAGCCGTCCCTGTTACTCCGCCGTGCTAGCCTTCGGCTTAAGGCATAATTGATGTTAAGGAGCCCTTACTTGCGTCCAATGATTTCCTGGCCTTTAAGCAAATTACTGCCTTTTGGCCTGCTACTGTCGTTTATCATGTTGTTATCCCTGCCACTGCATGCGGCAACTCAGCCGAATGAAGAACAGCTTAGGCAAGAGTTGAAACAGGCTGAAGCCAATAAAGGGATGGCAAATCAGGCAGAAATTGTTCAGGCGCTGCAAGGGGCTCTTAGTTGGCTGGCGGATGCGAAAGAATCTGATATCCGCGCTCAGCAGTATCAAAAAGCCATTGATGATTTTCCCAAGCTGACCCGCGAACTACGCCAACAGTTAGCACAGGAAGGGGATAAACCCCTGCCGGTGCCTAACAATATGTCCACATCCGAGCTGGAACAGCAGGTGCTGCAAATCAGCAGCCAGTTGTTAGAGTTGAGCCGTCTGTCACAGCAAGAACAAGATCGCGCCCGCGAAATCAGTGAGTCACTCAATCAACTGCCACAACAGCAATCAGAAGCGCGACGAATTCTGACAGAAATCAGCTCGCGCTTGCAGGCGCAGAGCGGCCCAACCACGCCAGCCGCGCAAGCTCAACTGGCGTTATTGCAAGCTGAGGCCGTGGCGCGCAAAGCGAAAGTCAATGAGCTGGAGCTTTCCCAGCTTTCCGCCAATAATCGCCAGGAATTATCACGGCTACGGGCCGAACTCTACAAAAAGCGTCAGGAGCGGGTCGATACCCAGCTTCAGGCATTGCGTAATACCCTAAATAATCAGCGCCAACAGGCCGCAGAACAAGCACTTGAGCGAACAGAGCTACTGGCCGAGCAAGGTGGCGATTTACCGGCGTCGATTACTCAGCAGTTACAGATAAACCGTGAGTTGTCTCAAGCACTGAATCAGCAAGCGCAGCGCATCGATCTTATTTCCTCGCAGCAACGTCAGGCTGTCTCACAGACCCAGCAAGTCCGACAGGCACTCAGCACCATTCGTGAGCAGGCCCAGTGGCTAGGGGTTTCAACCGCATTAGGTGAAGCACTCCGTGCGCAGGTTTCCCGGTTGCCGGATGTACCAAAATCTCAGCAATTGGACCGCGATATGGCCCAGTTACGGGTACAGCGCCTGCAATATGAGGACATGCTCGAGAAGTTACAGCAGCAAAATGTCAAATTAACTCAAGATGATGGCACGCCACTCACCACCGAACAGCAGCGAATTCTGGACGCCCAGTGGCGTACGCAGCGTGAATTATTGAACTCTCTGCTCTCCGGCTATGACACCCAGATTCTTGAATTGACCAAGCTGAAAGTGGCTAACAGCCAGTTAGTGGATGCCTTAAGTGAAGTGCGTGAAGCCACCCATCGTTACCTGTTTTGGGTCGCGGATGTCAGCCCGATTTCACTCTCCTATCCAGTGAATGTCGCTCATGATCTTACCCGCTTATTGTCGCTGGATACGCTGGCGCAGTTGAGTGGGGCCTTCGTGATGATGATGACTAATCAGGAGACATTGCTACCAATTATTGGTGCGCTACTGTTTGTTGGTTTCAGTATCAGCTCTCGCCGCCACTATCATGCCTTCCTTGAACGCGCCAGCAGCCGTGTAGGCAAAGTGACACAAGACCATTTCTCCCTGACGCTACGTACTGTGTTCTGGTCGATTTTGATGGCACTGCCGCTACCGGTTTTATGGGCCGCAGTCGGTTATGGATTGCAAAATGCCTGGTCGTATCCGATGGCAATTGCCATTGGGAATGCCGTCACCGCGACCGTGCCGGTGCTATGGGTGTTTATGATAAGTGCTTCATTTGCCCACCCACATGGCCTGTTTATTACCCATTTCCGCTGGTCACCGACCCAAGTCGGGCGGGCAATGCGCTTCTATCGTATGTCAGTGTGGTTAATTATCCCGCTGATGATGGCACTGATTACCTTCGAGAATTATAACGACCGTGAATTCGCCGGCACACTGGGCCGGTTATGCTTTATTTTGCTATGTATTGCCTTGAGTTTGGTGACCAACAGCTTGAAGCGGGCCGGGATTCCTCTCTATCTGGATAAGAAAGGTTCTGGCGAGAATATCGTTAATGTGGCGCTGTGGGGGCTGCTGCTGTCCGCGCCATTGATTGCCGCATTAGCGTCTGCGCTGGGTTATCTCACCACATCACAGGCACTGTTGGCACGTCTGGAGACCTCGGTTGCTATCTGGTTCTTCTTGTTGGTGGTTTACCATATTATCCGCCGCTGGATGCTAATTCAGCGCCGCCGCATTGCCTTTGATCGTGCCAAGCAGCGACGTGCCGATATTCTGGCGCAACGCGCCCGTGGCGAGGATGATACGCCGCACAATAACAGCACCGAAGGTTCCATTGATGTAGAAGAGCCGGTAATTGATCTGGATGTGATCAGCGCCCAGTCTCTGCGGCTAGTGCGATCCATTCTGACCATGATCGCGTTGGTTTCAGTGATCGTGCTGTGGTCTGAGATTCACTCGGCTTTCGGTTTCCTGGAAAACATTCGGCTGTGGGATGTGTCATCGACGATCAATGGCATTGAGTCGGTACAGGCGATCACCATGGGATCATTATTGATCGCCATTTTGGTGATGATTGTGACTACCCAACTGGTGCGTAACCTCCCTGCGCTGCTGGAACTGGCGCTGTTACAGCATTTGGATCTCACGCCAGGAACAGGCTATGCCATTTCGACTATCACCAAGTATCTGTTGATCCTGTTCGGTAGCTTACTTGGCTTCTCAATGTTAGGGATTGAATGGGCGAAATTCCAATGGCTGGTTGCCGCACTGGGTTTAGGGTTAGGTTTTGGTTTACAAGAGATTTTCGCTAACTTTGTCTCTGGCTTGATCATCTTGTTTGAGAAACCGATCCGTATCGGCGATACCGTGACCATCCGTGATCTCACCGGTAGCGTAACCAAAATTAATACCCGTGCGACGACAATCTCTGACTGGGACCGCAAAGAAATTATCGTGCCGAATAAGGCCTTTATCACTGAGCAATTTATTAACTGGTCACTATCGGATTCCATTACCCGTGTAGTGCTAACTGTACCGGCTCCAGCAGAAACCAGCAGTGAGGAAGTGACGGAGGTATTACTGACCGCCGCGCGTCGCTGTACGTTGGTATTGGATAACCCGCCACCGGAGGTCTATTTGGTCGATCTCCAGCAAGGGATCCAGATTTTCGAGCTGCGTATCTATGCCGCTGAGATGGGCCACCGTATGCCACTGCGCCATGAGATCCACCAGCTGATTCTGGCTGGTTACCGCGAGCACGGTATTACTCTGCCGTTCCCACCTTTCCAGGCCCGTTTGGAAACACTGGGACGTGGGCGTGTAGTTTCGTCAAATCGAACTCGTACACCGGGTAGTCTGTAAGTTAACTGAGTGAGTAAGAAACAAAAATGCCCTGATCTGTGAAAGATCAGGGCATTTTTTCTTTATGATGACTGAATGCTCAACTAAGCGATATTGACTGGGAAGGCAATAACATCACTCAGCTTTTCCGCCCCCAGCGCCAACATCACCAAACGATCAACCCCTAATGCCACGCCAGAACAATCCGGTAAACCATGCTTCAGGGCATCAATCAGATTCATATCAATGGGATGTTGTGGCAAACCCCGTTTTTCGCGGTTGCGATTATCTTGCTCAAAACGTTTCAGTTGCTCATCGCCGTCAGTCAACTCATGGAAACCATTCGCCAGCTCAATACCTTTAAAGTAAACCTCAAAGCGTTCTGCCACGCGGTGATCTTCTGTGCTGATCACAGCCAGGGAAGCCTGCGATGCCGGGAAGTGATAGACAAAAGCCGGTTTATCACGGCCAATGTGGGGTTCAACCCCAACGGTGAACAGCAATTGCAGCAGCGTATCGCGATCTTCTTCTGTATCGGCAATATTGCTTAAATCCAGTTTGGCCGCGGCTTCGCGCAATTGCACTTTATCCGCCGACAGAGGGTCAATATCCAAATGACGCAAGAATGCCTGCTGATAAGAAAGCCTTTCTGAGCTATCGCAATCCAGAATTTGTTGCAGCAGATCATCAACCTCATCCATCAGACGATACATATCATAATGCGGGCGATACCATTCCAGCATAGTGAATTCAGGATTGTGATGACGGCCAGCTTCTTCATTGCGGAAACTGCGCCCCAATTGATAGATAGAGCCGCTACCCGCCGCCAACAGGCGCTTCATGTGATATTCCGGACTGGTCATCATGTACAGCGTCAAACCATCGGCAGCGCCCGGGCCAACAAACCGGGTTTGGAATGGGACTAAATGGATGTCCGTCACTGTCGCTTGGCTCATGGTGGGCGTTTCAACTTCTAATACGCCACGATCGGCAAAAAAGCGCCGGATCTCTGCCATTATTGCTGCGCGCTTCAACAAATTGGCGATGGGTGCACTCGGCTGCCAGCTTGCCGTTTCGCTCATGGTGGTTAACTCCGAAATCAAACAGGGGGTGCAGTCTACTCGCA
>NZ_JBLWEX010000106.1:0-10555 GCF_048323875.1 Yersinia sp. LJYL362 | reverse complement strand
TTGTACAGATGCTGTGTCCGGATTGTCGCATTCCCTGGAAAGTTAAAGCCCCGCAACTGATACCAGAAATCCGTATGCGCCTCGAACGTTATTGTGGAGTAAAGGGGATTTGTCACCCGCAACAACTCTGGTTTCGGAGTGAAGAAGGATGTGCACATTGCCAGCAACGACTGGCGATCAGTGATCGTATTATCAGTCGTGGTGTGATCGGGCGCAGTGTGGTGGCCGAGGTGATCCGCCCTGATGCACGATTTATGTTGCTGTACCTGACTCATGGGCCAGCAGTGGCCAGACAATACTGGGTTAACTCACTGGCAGGCATAACACGCGTGACTCATTTGCTGCATAAATTAGCGGCGGGGTTGGTTGACCCCCTTGATGCTGATCTGGTTTGCCCGCTAGATGAAGATTACATCTTGGCCTGTGAGATGCCTGATGTCTGAGAAGTGTTTTCGGCCGATCCGCAACATGTCATTGGGACAGCGTCTGCGTTATGAGCTGGTACGCCATACGTTTAGTACTCGTTATCGCCTGCAATTCTATGATGCGCTGCGTTTTTTACTGGAAAATGGCACCCCCTTGGGCGTTGCGTTGCAGATGATTGCCGAGGTTCATACTGATTTTGGTCGGCACTGGCACCCTTATGGCGATTTGGTGGATGACTGTCTGGAGTCGTTATCGGATAACGGCGCAGGACGTACACTTGAAGATGTATTGGCCGCTTGGGGGCCATTGGAAGAGGCTGCACTAATCAGCGCTGGAATGCGCAGTGGAAAATTACCAGAAGCATTACTGCAAGCGGGCAAGCTGGTCGAAGCCCGCCGCCGTATTTTGACACTGGTGGGCAAAATGTCCCTTTATCCACTGCTGCTGTTTTGCTTGGGCGGCGGCATGTTGGTCATTAACGGTGCTTACCTTATCCCCACACTACGTAAACTTTCTGATCCGCAAAACTGGAGTGGCGCGTTAGGTTTTATGCATGCACTGGCTAACTTTACCGATAAGCAGGGTGTTGCTGCTGTAGGTATGGTTACTATCTTGGTTGGGCTGGTGCTGTGGTCCCTCCCCCGTTGGCGTGGCCGGTTACGCCGCTTGGCTGACAAAATGATGCCCTGGTCGGTCTACCAAGACATTCAGGGGGCGGTGTTTCTGATAAATATGGCGGCACTTCTAAGAGCGAATGTGCAGACGTTTGAGGCACTGCAAATCTTACTGCCGTTCTCTTCCCCCTGGTTGCAAGAACGCCTCGACGCCATTATTGCCGGTGTGGAACAAGGCGATCATCTGGGTAAGGCGCTACGTAATAGCGGTTATCAATTTCCCAGTAAAGAAGCGGCTAATTATCTCTCCTTGCTCACCGAAGGGGATGGCGCGCCAGATATTATTGGCCGTTACGGCAGCCGTTGGCTGGAACAAACACTTGAACGGGTCAATAAGCGCGTCATGGTGGTGATGCTTTTCTCTCTGCTGCTGATTTTCAGTTTCTTCTTACTCATCTTGTCAACGGTGATGCAAATTCAGGATATGACCAGTGACTCAATGTAATAAGGAATTTGATAATGTCATTTCATGCGGTAGCCAGAAAACAGCCTCATCGTGGTTGGGGCATCCTTGAGAGCGGCGGTGTAGCTCTGGTGGTGATCGTTGTCATTACGGTGGTGCTGGGGGGGCTTTATATGCTGTGGAATCGAAAGGATATTGCTCTGGAGTCAGCCAACGTGCAGAGCATCATCACCTCCACACAAGGCTTACTAAAAGGTCGTAACGGTTACAACTATACTAGTGGAGCAGTCATGACCGGCTTACTGATTCAGGTCGGTGGCGCGCCGAAGAATATGATGACAAAAGGTAATGTTACCGCTGGCACGGCAACTTTATGGAATACATGGGGTGGTCAGGTTATTGTTGCGCCAGTGACCGCTAACGGTTTCAATCATGGTTTTAGCGTAAGCTATCCGAAAGTGCCGCAAGATGCGTGTATTGCCATAACTACACGCCTCAGTGCTGGCGGCAGTATCTCTGGTATTAGTATCAATAGCACCGCTTTCAGTGATGGTAATGTCACGGTTGAAAATGCGGGCGCTGTCTGCGTGAAGGACACGGGTAGAAGCGGGATAAATACTCTGACCTTCACGGTTAACGGTTGACCATCATCACTCTGGCGCTACCCTGGTTATTTGTGCCGCCACTGTTTGGATTGGCACTGTGGCTACTTGAACCCATAACCCGGCAAGTCAGCCTATTCCTCAATAGCAATCATTCCTTACCAGCCCAAAAGCCACAACCAGCCACGCTATTGCATTATCACTGGCTTCATGCAGCCGCAATGACAGTGATAGCAGTAGCTCCGTTTGAGGGGCGGGTCTTCAACAATATAACCTCAATACTATTCATCCCTTTTATATACCGGCTTAGCCTCACTGATCGGCTTTCAGGCTGGTTACCGCAGGGATTTACCTGGAGTTGTCTGACCGCAGGGCTGCTTACCGCAGTTGGTAGCGGTGAACTTCTCTCAACTACTATGACGGTTATCGTGTTACTTCTGCTTTGTGGCTCCGTTCGGCTTGTCTCAGGGCATTGCGCCAAACGTGAGCTGCTAGGGCTAGGTGATGTCTGGCTTACTGCGGCCCTCGGGGCGTGGTTGGGCTGGTCTTTAGCGCTGTTTGCCATCGGCGTCGGACTCTGCGGATTTGTACTATGGCACCTGATGTCAGGTGATGTGAAAGCCGGTGGACCACTCGGGCCTTGGATGGGGCATGCCGCACTGCTGGCGATGATCGTCAAGGTCTACGATCCTCTGCTGATATGGTGATTTATACCCGTCATACTTCAAGCTGCATGTGCGTTGGCTGCCTTCGCTCACCCCAGTCACTTACTACAGTAAGCTCTAGGGGATTCACTCAGTTGCCGCCTTCCTGCAACTCGAATTATTTAGGGTATATGACTTTTGAAACCAGAGCATTGCATCGTGGTTGGGCAATGATGAGCACCGGCATTGCTTTGCTGATTCTGATTATTGTCGTGATTTGGGCAACGTCCATTTACGGTGACTATATAAAGCAAAAGGAATATCAGGTCACCGCCGTACAGGTCTCGCGTTTCAAGTCCGCACTTAAAGGTTACGTGGGCCGTCACTATGACAGGCTATTAGCCTCTGTTAGTACCCATCAGCCTGTTATGGTGACAACGACCATGTTAAAGAACACTGGTTTTTTGCCGATGGGATTCAGTGATATCACTGCTTCCGGACAACGTTTTCAGGCGGCGATAGTACGTAACGCCATACAAAAAGAGCAATTGCAGGCTTTGATCGTGACACAAGGCGGCCATCGTTTACCCTACAAAGCATTACGGCTGATTTCCGCAGATATTGAGGGATTGGGTGGGTATGTGTGGAACAATGCCAATGTTACCGGTGCGATGGGGAGCTGGATTGTCCCGTTAAGCAGCTTTGGCATTAGTACCTCAACCGGGCATGTGGCTGCGTTGCTAACTACCGATGAACTGAGTGGCGCACGCAATGAAAGTGACCGACTTTACCGCTTTGCTGTTACGGGGAAACCGGACTTAAACCGTATGCATACCAGTATTAATATGGGGGGAAATCACCTGGATAACACCGACACAGTAAACGCTATTACAGGGAGTTTCAGCGGTAATGTTAGTGCGGCGAAAGTTACAGCCGAAGGTGATATCCGCAGCCAACAAGGTTGGTTGATATCTCGCGATGATAAGGGTTGGCTCAATGAGAGCTACGGTGGGGGCTTTTATATGTCAGACCATGACTGGGTTAGATCAGTCAATAATAAAGGTATTGTTACCGGTGGTCAGGTTAAAGGCGGAAGCATACGGTCAGATGGGCGTCTCTCTGCTGGTGAAGTTTTGCAATTGGATCAGGTAAACAGCGCTGGCAGCAGGTGCAGTTCAAATGGCCTGATCAGCCGCGATGTTTCCGGTGCTTTGCTTTCTTGCCAATCAGAAGTATGGGGAACCAATGGCAAAGTTGACGTTATCAACGGCAATAACCCGGTTTGCCCAGCGAATAAAATCCCGCTGGCACGTTATTGGACACAAACGGGGGGCAGCAATCACGGCCATTATTGCACGCTTCAAACGGGGTGGGCTGGTGTGACCATGCCAAGTTGCGAATCCTGCGTTAACTGGGAGAAATGTCATATGGTGTATTCGCAGACCTGGTCTGCTACGGCATGTGGCTAACTATAAGTTAACTCCCAACTCGGAGACGAAACTCTGCATCAGAACCGGCACAACTTTATCCTGCTACTTAAATGCTTCATCACTGTTACTAACTCTCCCCTAGACAAATTGGTGACACTGCTATCCGCTATAGCGCCAGGTAATGCTCTGAAAAATGGGTATAAAACCTCACCGCAAGTCAAAGCTATCGATCACACTCGTGTTATCACGAATGGTCTGGATAGAGCGCAGGGTCTTCGTTTTAGCTTGGCTGTGCAACATATACCCACCTTAGTCTGGACACTATGTCTCTCTGCGGTATTTGTCTCACCCATGTGAGACCTTTCAAATCGGATGACGACATCGTCATCCGTACAATAACAGTATGCTCTTACTAAAAAAGATCGACCCAAGGTTGGGCTGAGGCCACTGATAAAGCGGCTTATAAACCAAAAAATAGGCATTATTACGCGCCACAAGGCCGATTAATTGAGCTTGACTGTTATCGCTATTTGTATAATATTTTATACAGCAAGGAGGCGTTATGCAGAAAAAATCAACCTTACGAGAGGAAAAGGAAATTATTTGGTTGGGTTCGTCATTTGATGACTTAATGGCTTTCTCTATTAATGTACGTAAAGATGTAGGTTATCAACTTCATAAGATACAGTGCGGATTAGAGCCTGAAGATTGGAAACCATTTTCTGATGTAGGTTCCGGCGTAAATGAAATTCGGATGCGTGATACTAATGGAATCTATCGGGTGATGTATCTGGCAAAGTTTGATGAAGCTATTTATGTTTTGCATAGCTTCCAGAAGAAGACCCAGCAAACAAGTAAACGCGATAAAGACATTGCCAAAGTGCGCTATAGCACGCTGGTTGAACAACGGAGGTACAGTAGATGACCGCCAAAATTGATACTAAAACTCGCCATATCACTCCGGCTGGGGCAAATATATTTGCTGAACTTGGCTTTGGCGAACAAGAGGCTGCATTGCTTTATGCAGATTCCATGCGTGAGATTGAAAATACATTAGCGATAAAGGAAAAGCTGATGGATGAAATAACCGTGTGGATCACAGATAAAAAGATGAAACAAGCCGATGTAGCCACTGTGCTGCATATTTCCCGTCCCCGAGTTTCTGATGTAGTGAACAAAAAAACGAGTAAATTCACCATTGATTCATTGGTTAATATGTTGAATCGTATTGGTAAACCAGTACAAGTATCGGTAGGGTAATACTGAGATAGCCCAATATCAGGGCTATCTATCCTTTTTTAGTTTTTCGGCTCAATGCCGCGACGATCTAATTCACGACGTAATAGCCGTTTAATCCATCCTGCTTTGTTATCATCACCATCTTCTTTCATAGCAATAGCTAGCCTTTCGGACAAGTCAGCATCTAGCCGAAGTTGAACAACATTCCTTTCTTTTTGGTTGTCTTTGGTTGACATTGGCATTCACTCGGGTATATTTCATATATTGGTTTAAAATGTACACCAATGTACAGCACTCAGTAAAGACAATGCCCCGTGGGTGCACGAACACTCACAGGGCATCTAACCACAACATTAAACGAGGTAATGCTATGGCTGACGCTAATAGTAACATATGTGCATATTCAAAGCTCTACACCTTCCTTAATGGTCGTTCTAACACGCTGTTGTCTGAACTACGGCCTTTGCGGCTCATCTCAGTACTGGCTGCTACTGAATGTGAAGCTCGCGAATTACTGGTTGGATCTCCGCTGATATTTGTTTCATGTAAACCGTGGGGAGATCAACCATGCTGATTGATTCCGATATCTTTGATACCAACATGGCCGAAGCAATGGCTAAATTGGGCTTTTCTGACATGAACACCGATGAGTGCCTACAACTGGCAGATCATTGCTGCGAAGCGCATGCGGGCTTATGTCAGTGCCTGAATTATCTGGGGGATTCTCTGGTCACCTTTGCCAATCACAACATACTGGAGTTTACCTCGACTAGCCTTAGTCAATTAGGTAACAGTCTGATCACTATCAGTTCGTTGATCCCCGCGCTGACGCAATTAGAGCAGCTCATTAGGGCCGATATTCAAAATATAAATTCCCAGCCTACTGATATTTGTCTGTAATCTTTAACGGGCGGTGTTGAGTTAAACATCGCCATATTCTCCCTGTTTTTGCACCTTACACCTTTCCGAATAGCTGGAAGGATAATGTGCTATGCCCCCCGCAATCTTGCCGGATAAAGAGCCAGTCGCTGATCCTGTCGATTTGAATCGGTCCCCACGCTTTACGCTTAAAAAAGCTCAATTGCTGAAACACTTTATCTACACCGTTGCAGTGCTGGGTATCGTTACATCTGGCGTACTCAATTTGGTGCTATATGTGCACTTCAGCAATATGACTGTGCGCCTTGAATCTCTTGAAGCTGCATTCAGTAGCGGCCAATTAAGTCAGCTTGCTTCCTCTGTTGTCTCGCTTGAAAAACATATAGCAGAGCATGAGCAACGATTCGCTGTAAAGCAGGATGTGATGGCAGACATAAAAATGCTAAGTGAACAGGCTTTAGAGCAGGGTAGGAAAGTCGCTCAATTAGCAACAGATCTTGGCGAAGAGAAGAAAGCCTTATTAAGGCTGTCGGAGGAGATGCAAGTTCATCAACAGGAACTATCAGCGCTGAAAGCGGGTATAGAAACGTTAAATGTTAAAATAGAAAAATGGCTATCTACGTCAAAAAAGAAGCCATTCGAACAGAAAAAATCCAAACTCATTTCCTCCCCAAGCCCCCAGAAAACAACAAGAACTGAGTCTCTGGCTGCACCGTTTGTCCTGACTGGTATTGAACGGCGAGGCGGGCAGATCTACGCGGTGATTACTCCTCACAAGACAACTTTATTATCCCAGACACAGCTATTGGCTCCCGGTGATTCAATTGGAGGATGGACGTTGCGGAGCGCGCAAGGAAATGAAGCTCTGTTTATGGTCAATGGCGTAACACAACGGGTAATCGCCAGGTAGAGGCCAAAAATGGAAATAATCAATAGATTACTCACGTTCGTCTTACTTAGCAGTTCCGTCTCTGTCTACGCCAGCATGGCAAGTGATGTCACGGATTACAGTTCATCACTTGAAACCGCGCAGGAAAAATCAGTTTCGCTTTTGCTCAGACAAAATGCTGAGCAATGGGGGCTAAGTGATACCGAATGGCAAAAGTATCAGCAACTGCGGCAAGGCAAACGCGGCATACAGTCACCCGGCTTGGACCCTCTGACTACGCTCGGTGTAGAAAGTGAAACGCCATCAGAACGCCGTCGTTTAGCCGAACTGTGGGTGAAAGAAGAGTATCAACGAACCGAGAAAGAACTGGCATTTCAACGTGAGGTCGATGCGGCCTGGAGCCGCCTCTATCCCAGTGTATTATCCGTCAATATGGGGAATGCCACCGGTATTGCTCAGGATATTTATGGCCGATTGGCACTATTTGTGCGTGAAAACTGTGCGCGTTGTGATGCTCGTTTAGCGGTACTACTGGCGGATAGTCGCCCCGTGGATATTTATCTGGTTGGCAGTGATGCAAAGGATAGCCGGGTACGTCACTGGGCGATCAGCCGCAACATTCCTGTCGATAGAGTGAGAACCGGGCAAGTCACGCTGAATCACGATAGAGGATTATGGCGACAATATGGCCAAGGTCAAATGCCGGTTGTCCTGCAGAAAGGGGAAAATGGATGGAAAATTTTCGCATTCTGAGCTCTATTTTGCTGATGTTATTGGCCAATTGTTTACCCATATCAGCCAAAGGATTGCAGCAAATACCCGCTGAGTATCATGAGATTGCCGCTGAAGCCCGAGTACCCGCAGAGTTGTTGTACTCTATCGCACTGGCTGAAAGTTCACGGCGTCTTAAGAGCGGAGTACATCCGTGGCCTTGGACAATTAACATCGCAGGCAAAGGCTATCGCTATAACACGCGCGAGGAAGCCTGGCAGGCTCTACTTCAGTTTGTCCATAAAGTGCCACTGAAACGCATTGATGTCGGTATTACACAGGTCAATTTAGGGTGGAACGGGCACCTATTTCCTTCTTTTTATGATGCTTTTGATCCCTCAACCAATTTGCGTGTAGCCGCCCGTATTCTCCGTTCCTGCTATGAAACGAGTTTGGGCAGTTGGATAAAGGCGGCGGGGTGTTACCACCACCCAGCCGGTGGGAAGCATGCTGCTAACTATATTGTCAGTGTTCGTCGCCAATTAAATACCCTTCCCCCAAGCGATATGGTCTTGATTAATAATCAACTTAGCTGGATCGAGCCAAAATGAAATTATTCCTTACGGCAATACTGATGTTATCAAGCATGCAGTTATCCCTTGTCAGTGAAGCAGCGTTGACGGTGGTTGGCGATCTGGGGGGTGAATCAACGGCACCCTATTTCGATGCGCTCAATACCCAATCCAACGAGTTTGCATCACCGAAAAAACAGCCTCCATTCTTTCCTCCAGCCACTGTGTCTGTGGCGTTGGCACTGCCGGTTCAGACGCCCGAACTTAGCCCCGGCCCTGTCACTACGCGATCGCTGAATCTTCAGGGAATGCCAGCAATGTTTATTGTTGGTGATGATGACTTATCACGACAATGGTTGTCACTGCGTGGGGAGGAACTAAAACGCCTTGGAGCGACGGGATTGGTGGTGAATGTTACTGACATAAGCCGTTTGCACAGCTTACAAGCCTTGCTACCAGAGATTGAAATGGCTCCGGTCTCCGGCAGTGACCTTGCCCATCGGTTGCAATTGGCACACTACCCGTTACTCATCACTGAACAGGGGCTGACCCAATGATATTCACTCATAAACGGATAGATGTTTATCTCCACTCACTTGGTTGGGGGCCGGTATGAGCGACAGATATGTGATGGAGTCTTTGTTGCGTCCTGCTACCGAATTGTACACGGCAGGAACTGCATGGAGCGCGACATATATATGCCTGACAGCTCCTTGGGCCATAGCGTTAGCGCCTTCTGTTAGTTGGGTGACTGCGGCAGGTTTTGGTGTACTTGCTCTGCAACGAACGCGTCAGGGGCTACGTATTTTGCGTTATCGGCGTAATATTCGCCGCTTGCCACGCTATGAGATGAGCAGTCGAGAAATTCCTGTCAGTCATCGCTACTTGTTTTTAGGGCGTGGATTTCAGTGGACACAAAAACACACTCAGCGGCTGTTAGAAGCACGTCGTCCAGAAACTGAACACTATGTACAGCCATCAGTTATCTATCGTATGGCCCGAGAGTTAGAAAAACGCCTTGAGTACAGCTTGCCGTGGTTGTGCCGGTTAACACAGGCCGATACCTTTTTAAATCCAGTTCGCCCCTTACCACCAGTTGGCGGTAGTCCGATTTATCACGGTGTGGAACTGCATGAAAGTGATGTGCTGTATAACCTGGGTGAACGCGTGGGGCATACGTTAGTTCTCGGTACTACTCGAGTGGGGAAAACTCGTCTGGCAGAAGTTTTGGTCACTCAGGATATTCGCCGCGGGGATGTGACAGTCATGTTCGATCCCAAAGGGGATGCAGATCTACTGACACGAATGTGGGCAGAAGCGCGCAGATCTGGACGGGAACATGAGTTTTATGTATTCCACTTGGGCTGGCCAGATATCAGCGCCCGTTACAATGCCATTGGCCGTTTCAGCCGGATCTCTGAGGTCGCCTCGCGTGTGGCTGGGCAACTCTCCGGCGAGGGGAATTCGGTGGCATTCCGTGAGTTTGCCTGGCGTTTTGTGAACATTATTACCCGAGCACTGGTCGCGTTGGGTCAGCGCCCTGATTACAATCTTATCCTGCGTTATGTGACCAATATTGGCGAATTGTATGAGACTTATGTAGAGAACCTCCTAACGACACAGGCACCTCAGCTGTGGATAAACGTTCAGAACTTGATAGGGTCTGGTGCTCTGAAAGAACGCAACCTTCCGCGCAATATGCAGGGGCAGACCAACGCGATGAAGGTCTGGGCGATCGAGACGGTACTCAGCAGCGCAGAAGGCAAAAAACTGTGGGATCCGGTACTGGATGGTTTGCGTAGTGCGGTTCGCTATGACCGCACCTATTTTGACAAAATCGTCGCCTCATTACTGCCACTGCTGGAAAAACTCACCTCTGGTAAAACAGCTGCGTTATTGGCTCCTAACTATAATGACATGGACGATATGCGTCCGATTTTTGACTGGCAGGACGTGATTCGTAAAAAGGGGATTGTGTATGTCGGTCTTGATGCTTTGTCTGATTCTGAAGTAGCGTCGGCGGTAGGCAACAGTATGTTTGCTGACTTGGTCTCGGTTGCGGGCCATATCTACAAATTTGGTATCA
>NZ_JBLWEX010000105.1:0-10537 GCF_048323875.1 Yersinia sp. LJYL362 | reverse complement strand
ATCAGTCGGCCCAAGCTAAAAAGGCCGCAGTCAGCCGCTATATCAACCCGGAATTGTGCCAAATTACCGAAGATCTGTTCTTTACTGATCCCTACATTGATCATGAGCGTAATAATTTCGATCCGGCGCTATTACCCGAGGTGCTGGCATTACGTCAGGATGATGCACTCAAGTTGGCTGTCGCTTCGCTAAAGCACCGTTTTTTGAGCAAAGCCGAAGCATTGCTGCACGGTGATATTCACAGTGGTTCTATTTTTGTTGCCGAGGGGCGGCTGAAAGCCATCGATGCTGAGTTTGGTTTCTATGGCCCGATAGGTTTTGATGTGGGGACTGCACTGGGCAATTTACTGCTCAACTACTGTGGTTTGCCGGGATTAGCTGGCCCAAGGGACGCGGCGGCGGGCCGTGAACAGCGGTTGAAGGATATTCATATTCTGTGGGACACCTTCGCCAGCCGTTTTCTGGCATTAAGTGAAGATAAAACGCAAGACTCGACTCTGGCAACTGCGGGATATGTACAGCAGTTTTTGCAGCAGGTTTGGCAAGATGCTGTGGGGTATTGTGGCAGTGAATTAATCCGACGTACCATCGGGTTGGCCCATGTGGCTGATCTGGATAGTATCGCTGATGATGAGATGCGCCGGGCATGCCAGCGTCATGCGGTGAGTTTGGGGCGCACTTTGATATTAGCGGCATCACACATTAATAGCATTGATGACTTGATTGCCCGCATTCGGCAAAATGGGTAATGAAATAGCTCGCTTTTATAGATTAATAATTATCGAAATATAATTACCCTGCATAATAGTGCAGGGTTTTTTTTAAAATTAATGTTATATTTATCACTCATTTATTCAAATGTGATTTATTTTTAGTCCTGTTTATTATGAGTAACTATCTATCATAGCTTACTGTTATATGAAATTAATTGAGTGTTTTACAAAAGAGATTAATATATTTTTTATACTGCATACTTTTCAGTTGGTTATGCCGTTCAATGATTATTAATATAAAAATATAAATTTAATTTATAATATAAAGTAACGGCTAATTATTATTTTACATTGATAAAAATATATCTAACACAAATAACTGTTTGTGATAAATCTGTTTGGCCTACTAGTCTGAAACAACAAAGAGTCAGTTGGTTTTTGGTTACAAACTCATTATTTATTCCCACTTTTTTGATTTAAATGTTGGCGAGTAAGGTTTTTTATCAATTAAAAAGTAACTAACCAGACGGGTCAGTATTGAATAATAATGGCTATTATTGTTTCGGCTGGCACATTCCTATTTAAAATGGGTGTATTTGTATGCGATATTTTTATTGTCCAGCAGATTTTTGGTACCAATTAAAACGTAGAAAAGTATTACTTCCCCTCTTTTTTTGCTCACTACTGTCTTTTAGTTTGTGCGTTATCTCAGCTCCTCTAGTAAGAAATGTGCCGAATGCTGGAGCTATCAGCAATGAAATACGGCAATCGACCATAGAACCACTGCTGGCACCACGTGAAGCAGATATAGCTCTCCCGCCATTGGCTCTGCCATCGTCCTCCGGCGGTACGGTTGCAGCGAGTCAGATCAAGCTACGTGAAGTTCGTTTTGAAGGCGATATAGGATTATTGCATTCGGGTAGTACTGGCTTGGATGAGCGTAATAAAGCTTTGCAAGCTGTGGTTGCCCCTTGGTTAGGTCGGTCATTAACATTTACTGATTTACAGGCTATGACATTAGCGGTAACTCGCTTTTATCGACGACAAGGATGGGTTGCGGCTCAGGCAATATTACCACCACAAACTGTTCGTGATGGTATTGTTCTAGTGCGTGTTATTGCTGGTCGATTAGATAAACCCGAAATAAATAATCATAGCCGATTAAATAGTGATTTTGCTGCTGCAGTAATTGAAAGCAATAGTTGCAGTAAAGAAGTGGGTTTTTTTGGTGGTAAAGATTGCGCAGCTTCTCCGGCTGAATTATCTCGCCTTGAGCGCACCGCGCTTATTCTTAATGAAATACCCGGCGTTGATGCTGCTTTAGCATTGAAACCGGGAACTCAATCGGGAATGACGAGAATTTATGCTGATATTACCCCAGGCCAAACTGCGATGGGATATTTGGGAGCCGATAACCAGGGTAATGATTATTCCGGTCACAATCGGCTATTAGTGGGTGGTGCGTTGAATAATATGACCGGATGGGGGGATCAATTACGCGCAGATTTGATTTTATCCAGCTCGGCAGATGTCTTCAATGGCATGTTGGATTACAGTTTTCCCATTAATACTTATGGCACCCGTGCTGCGCTTAATTATAGCTACCTGGATTATACCCTTAAGGGGCCTTTCGAGATATTGGATGCTCGCGGCCACTCTAATACTTGGGGTATTGATTTACGCCATCCGTGGATACGTAATTCGGCGGCCAGAATTGATGTGGATGCCGGTTATTATCAGAGCAGAATGCGAGATTCACTGATTATGCTGCCGGATCAAAAACGCAATTTAGATGCTGGCGAATTGGGTATTAATGGCACATTTACCGCAATACCTCATGGGTTGAGTAATTTTAATCTATTGGGTACGGCAGGCCATCTGTCACTGGATGATGAATTCAGTCAAAGCATAGATGCTATTACCGGAATAAGTGGTACTTTTGGTCGCTTTAATTATCGCGTCGGTCATGATCAGGGTTTTGGCCCGTTTACCGACAACCCGCTTGCTTCAACTTTCTCTTTCTTTAACCAATTTACCGGCCAAATGGCGAGCAAGAATCTTGATAGCTCACAAAAGCTGTTGTTGGGGGGACCACTGGCGGTTCGCGCTTATGGTATTGGCGAAGGGGCGGTGGATAAAGGCACTATTTTCACCACCGAACTACGTGCTTACTGGCAACCTCCTCTCCCGGCTTGGGCTGGAGTGAGGAATCAAATCACCTTTGCGGCATTCTTTGATCAAGGTTGGGGCTCTTATTATCGCCAACCTCCCGAGGGCCTGACGGGGAATAATATCAACCTGTCTGGTTTTGGTGCCTACATTACTCTCTCCCGTGCGGCAGATTATTCTTTGAATCTGACCTGGGCACATCGTACCGGCCAGGCTGCAACTCCTCAACCGGATAACGACCAACTTTGGCTTAGCGCTTACAAGATGTTTTAGCGCTTATCGGCATATTTGTCAGATTTAATGGACGTGAATAATGAACAGTAAATTATACAAACTTGTTTTTTGTCGTCGGTTGGGCTGCTTGGTTGCTGTCGGGGAATTTACTCGAGCTTATGGGCGATCGTTTTCATCTCCCGGTAGAAAATTAACTAATGATAATAATACCAAGGCTGGAATATTAAGCCATTTGGCTATATTGACGGGATTAGCGCTCGGTACTTTGCCCTTACTGGTATTTGCTCATCCCTCACTGCCGGTTAACGGTAAGGTTATTATCGGCCAAGGCGCGCTGGATGTTAATAACACCACTCTGACCGTGACTCAGCAAAGCGATAAGCTGGCGATCAATTGGAGTAGTTTTGATATTGCGCAGGGTAACAGCGTTATTTATAACCAGCCGGGGCAGCAGAGTATTGCACTGAACCGAGTATTGGGCCGCGATGCATCACAAATATATGGCAATTTAAAGGCCAATGGTCAGATCTTTTTACTTAATCCTAATGGCATTCTGTTTGGTAAAGGCGCGCAAGTTGATGTGGGCGGTTTAGTCGCCAGTACTAAATCCATGTCTGATCATGATTTTACTGCTGGAAGTTATACGCTGACCAGCCGTGGTCATGAAGGCAAGTTAGTTAATCAGGCTAATTTGCGCACCATTGAAGGCGGCTATATCGCGCTGGTGGGGCAGAGGGTTGATAATCAGGCGGCTGGTGTTATTAACGCACCGCAAGGGAAAGTGGCGTTGGCAAGTGGAAGTCGAGTCACCCTTAATCTGGATCATGGCAGCTTGCTCGGGGTGCAAATTCAGGGCGATCAGGTTAACACGTTGCTAAAAAACGGCGGGTTGATTCAGGCTGATGGTGGGGTTATCCAACTGACTGCTCGTGGCAAAGAAATGTTAATGAATACCGTCATTGATAATACCGGTATTTTGCAGGCGCATGGTTTATCTGAAAAAAATGGCGTTGTTTATCTCGATGGCGGCAGCAGTAAAAGTGTCGTCAATCAGCAGGGAATCATTGATGCCAGTAGCTCAAATGGCCGTGGCGGCAATGTTATCCTGCAAGGTGAAAATATACATTTAGTTGCCGGTAGCAAAATTGATGCCAGTGGCGCCGAGGGCGGGGGTAAAGTGCTGGTCGGTGGCGATTGGCAGGGCAAAAATAAGCTGATAAAAAATGCCCGCGCAGTTGTGATGGATAAAGGTGCAAATATTGATGTTTCCTCTTCACACCACGGGTCGGCCGGTACTGTCGTGCTATGGTCTGATGATTATACCGGCTTCTATGGCGATATTTATGCCCGTGGTGGGCCACAGTCAGGTAATGGCGGGCAAGTCGAAACCTCCAGTAAGCGTAATTTACAGGCTTTTGGTCAGGTTGATGCCAGTGCAATTATCGGCAGTAAGGGCAGTTGGTTACTTGACCCGGCCGAGGTCAACATTATTGGTAGTGGTGCTGAGAGCGGGTCATCAGTTCAGGTTGGTGATATTCCTGCCGGATATGCGAAAAATGCCCAAGTTTTCACGCCAACAGCGGATGTGGCACAAATATTAAATACCAGTATTAATGCTCAGCTTGATAAAGGGACCAATGTCACGATTACTACCAGTAATAGTAGTTTAACCACTTGCCGCTGGTGTAATATTACGCTGCAAGCTGATATCAATAAAAAAGCCGGTGGCGATGCGACATTAACGTTACATGCTGACGGCAATATTGTGAGTAATAATAACATTACGGCTACTACAGGAAAGCTGAATCTTAATTTATTATCAGGAAATTCTACGGTAGATTCAGTTATTACATTAAGTAACAGTGATGTTTTATTAAATGGCGGTGACTTGCTGGCAAAAAATGCCAATGCGAGTAATGCCGCTCGCATTAGTATTATGGGCGGGAGATTTGAGGTCGGTAACCTGACACTGGAAGGGAATACCGGCGTGGCGTCCCAGGTAGGGGTCAATATTAGTAATTCTGCTAATATTAGCGTGAAAGGTGAAACACGTATCACCGGTGAAAGCAGTAATGCTAACTGGCAAGGGTGGCGTGGTATTGATATATCTGAAGACTCAGTGTTGACTGGGGCAGGTAATATATCGTTTGTTATGAAATCTAATTCTAAGAATGCGTGGATGGGGGCGTTTTCTAATACAACCGTTACCAGCGACAAAGATATCACATTCCAAGGAAATACCAATAATGATGGTTCATATGGAGGGATAGATTTCAATAATGGGAGTATTTCTTCTAAATCCGGCAATGTTTCATTTTATCTCAATGGCGATTTTATTACGCAGAGTTATTATGGGATTAAGATTCAAGATGCACAAATTAGTGCAAATAATTTTAATGTTGAATCGCATATTACTGGAGTTGATGGTCTTTTTATCAGAGATAGTAATGTTACAGCAACTTCTGGTGATATTAATGCCAATACCACGACCACTAATAAAGGGGTTTTTATTTCCGGTGATACGAACATAAGCGCCAGTGGCAATATTATTCTCCAAGGGGTGAGCACTAACTCTACGCTAGCGGGTACTGATGCCATAAAAATAAGCGGTAACGCCAGTAGTATTCTGGTCAATATGACCGCTGGTGGCTATATATCCATGGTGGCGGTTAACAATGGAACTGAAATTGGCAGCACGCTGACTACCGATTTTGCCAATATAACCGCTCAGGGCGGTAATTTTAGTTTAAACATCAGCGGGGTCAAAGGTAGCTCTATCATCAATACCACTATCAGTGCCGATAATATTGTATTGAATGGCAATGTCACTGCTAATGATGCAGTGAGAATGCATAACGCCGTTCTTACGGCTAAAAATAATATTCAGGCTGATTTAACCGCTCCAAATAACAAAGCCTTTATTTTTAAAGGAAATGGTGGGATGGCGGCGGGTCAGAATATAATACTGACTGCCAATACCTCATCACGTACTGAAGAGGCCATAACAATCCGTGGAGACTCATCTAATAGAATCAATATCACTGCGGGAAAAGATATATCAATAACAGCCAATAGTCTTGACAATGTTTCAGGTGCGGGTGTCGGTATTAATAGCGCTAATATTGAAGTTAAAAACGGAAACTTCACGGTAAATAACAATGGTTCAAAAAGTGTGGGGTTGACCAATGTCAACCTTACCGCAAATGAGATTAACTTTACCTCTGCGGTTGATGGTGCTGATGGATTGGTATTAGACAATGCCAATATCACGGCAATGACAGGTGATATTAATACCAATATAAGTTCAGCCAAAAACAAAGGGATTTATATTAAAGCAAATACTACATTGAATGCGAAAAAAGACATTACCTTAAATGGCTCGACACTTGTTTCTAGTGAGGGGATCTATCTTGAAGGGTTTTCGGATGACTCCCGCAATAATATTATTGCGCAAGGAAATATCACTATTGTAGGGAAGAATGCTGGTGGACCTACTCAAGTAACATCTATTGATTTAGAAAATGTTAATCTGACATCGGCTAATAAAAATATTAGTATTAATGGGTCGTCTACTGGGTCAGGAAATGTTTATTTTAATAATATTAATTTTAATGCCGCGTTGGGTAATGTTGCTGTTCATTCTGAGACAGTGACTCCATTAATGGTTGGCCAAAGTGGCGCGTTAAGCATTGGTGGTAATAGTGCCATCGTGGCTAATAATGGATCTTTTGTCGGCAAAGCACTTAATACTACCCAGGGCACGGCACTTATATTTAGAGCCAATAGTAGTTTGTCGGTTGAAGGGAATATCACCTTTAAAGGCGAAACAGAAGGCACCGGTGCGACACGCAAAGGGATTGAATTTAGTGGTACCAATACACTCAATATTGCCAAGGGGAGCCAGGTTTCTCTTCTCGGTGAAAATAAAGGCGCACAAGCTACCTCCGGTGGTAATGGCATAACTTATACCAGCCCCAAAAAATTAACAATTAATAATAATGGATCTTTAATAATGGAGGGGCGCGCAACCAGCGGCGTTGGCATTAATTTCCCTACCAGTAATGATACAATCGTATTAAATGGCGAGGGTGATACTTTAATTAAAGGTAGCAGTGTTGCGGGTGGCGGGGTCGCTATTTCCGGTGTGGTGAATAACAGTACCGGCCCGGTCACTATTGAAGGCACCAGCACCGATGGCACTGGGGTTCACTTATTCAGTGGCGATCATCAAATTAACCGTATTAATGTGACGGGCATTTCAACCCAAGGTGAAGGTCTGCGTATTAGCGGTAATGCCAGAATTATTGATACAGCACTCACCGGGCAATCAATTAATGGTATCGGCATCAAGGTTGATTCCTTGCCAGGTTCCAGTGTTGTCACCCATGCCGTATTAGATAATGCCGCACTTCATGGCAGCAGTACCAACGGTAAAGGCGTGGAGTTAATCAGTGATGTTAAAGGTGTTCATCAGAGTGTTATTAATGGCACCACCGATGGTGTTGGTTATGGCATTGATATTGGTGAAAATTTAAACGTTACTGGCACCAGTGAAGCGGATTTGCTCACCTTGAAAGGTATTGCGACGACGGGAACGGGGACTGGGATCAAACTCAATGGCGAAAATGATTTAAGCAATACCAGCTTAAATGGTTCGGCGGTTGATGGCGTCGGTTTAGATATTGTCGGCCCACTGACTAACCAAGGGAATGTGTTACTCAACGGCAGTGCTTCTGGGTCAGGGAGTGGTGTACAGATCAGTGGTTCTCTGAGTAATAGTGTGGTTAACGGCACGTCGGCAGATGGTGCAGGCGTACAACTCAGTGGAACGCTCGATAATAGTCGCATCAATGGGATATCGACCAATGGCAGCGGGGTGAAAGTCAATGGTGTGAGTGTGCTTAACAGCACCGCGCTGGTCGGAAACAGCACCGATGGTAAAGGGGTGGAAATCGTTGGGAGCCTGTCAGGTAGCCACGATAGCTCAATACAGGGTGAGGTGGTCAATGGTATCGGTGTGCATATCGATAAAAATGTCATCCTCAAGGGGGGCGGCTCGGACGATCTGTTAGCTATTAAAGGTAATGCGACGGGTGATAAAGGCACCGGTGTTCAGTTGGGTACGGGTATCCAGTTAGAGGGCAATAACACCCTTGATAACACCACATTAAATGGTAACGCCACCAGTGGTATCGGTATCAAAATTACCGGCCCGCTGACTAACAATGGTGCCACCGCACTGATCGGCCAGGTGGCGAGTGGCAGTGGTGTGCAGTTGGGCGGTGCGATCAATGGCGGCATTATCGATGGGATTTCCGCCAATGGCAGTGGTATTAAAATCGAAGAGGACACGACGCTTGATAACAGCACCCTCAATGGTAATAGCAGTGAGGGTAAAGGGATTTTTATCACCGCAGACGTGATTGGCAGGAACGGCAGTGCATTGCACGGCGTGACCATCAACGGCACTGGGGTATATCTGAGCACCGATCCCAACCTGACAGGCGGAGGGGCAGATGACCTGTTAACCGTGACCGGTAATGCCACCGGTGCGCAAGGGACGGGTGTCACGTTCATAGGCAATAACACTCTCGATAACACCACGCTCAGTGGTTACGCGACCGAGGGGTCGGGTATTGATATTGATGGTCCACTAACCAATAGCGGCAAAAGCACGGTTGAGGGTATTGCCGAGAGTGGCGATGGTGTGCAGCTCAATGGTGAGGTGACGGGTGGTCGGGTTAACGGAACCTCTGTCAGTGGCAGCGGTGTCAAGGTTGATGGGCCTTCCAGAATTAGAAACACCACGCTTTATGGTAATAGTACTAATGGTAAAGGCGTGGAACTGACGGCCGACCTGGCGGGGAGAAATGGCAGTACCGTCCACGGTGATACGGTTAACGGAATTGGTGTCGATGTGGCCCTAAATGCCAACCTATCAGGGGCAGGAATCGGTGATCTATTGACAGTGGCTGGCAATGCCACGGGTGATACAGGCACTGGCGTGCAACTGTACGGTAATCACATTCTGAATAACACCACGTTAACCGGTAACGCCACCCAAGGTGCGGGCGTGAATATTGACGGATCGCTGACCAATAAAGGCAATAGCACACTCAACGGTAAATCCGATAAAGGCGATGGTGTCGAACTCAACGGCAGCATAACCGGTGGCACGGTGAACGGCAGCTCAAATAGTGGCGCAGGTATCAAAGTAGACGGTGAAACCGCGCTCAGTAACGCCACCCTCCATGGCAACAGCACCGATGGCAAAGGTATTGAGATAACCGCTAATCTGACCGGCAATAAAGGCAGTGCGCTACACGGCGATACCACCAATGGCATCGGTATTGATGTGAACCAAAATATGGCGTTGGTGGGCGGCGGTGCCAATGATCTGCTGGTGGTGCTCGGTAACGCTACCGGTGAAAAAGGTACCGGGGTGCAACTGGACGGCAATAATATCCTCGATAACACCACCTTGACGGGCAATGCGACCCAAGGTGCGGGTGTCGATATTGATGGCCCAATAACTAACAAAGGCAATACCTCCGTGAACGGCAAAGCCACGGAGGGTGACGGCGTACAGCTGAATGGTACCGTGACTGACGGCACAGTGAACGGTACCTCGGATACCGGCAGCGGCATTAAAGTGGATGGCGACAGTAAACTCGATAACGCCACCCTGAACGGCAACAGCCCCAGCGGCAAAGGTATTGAGATAATAGCCAATTTGACTGGCAATCACGGCAGCGCGGTGCATGGCGATACCACCAACGGCACCGGTATTGATGTGGGCCAAAATGTGGCGCTGGTGGGTGGCGGTGCGGATGACCTGCTGGCCGTGCTCGGTAATGCCACGGGCGAGAAAGGTACCGGGGTGCAACTGGACGGCAATAATATCCTCGATAACACCACCTTGACGGGCAATGCGACCCAAGGTGTGGGTGTCGATATTGATGGCCCAATAACCAATAAAGGCAATACCACCCTCGACGGCAAAGCCACGGAAGGTGACGGCGTACAACTGAATGGTACCGTGACTGACGGCACAGTGAACGGTACCTCGGATACCGGCAGCGGCATTAAAGTGGATGGAGACAGTAAACTCGATAACGCCACGCTAAACGGCAACAGCCCGGATGGAAAAGGGGTGGAAATTACCGCCAATCTAACCGGTAATCACGGCAGTGCAGTTCATGGCGATACCACCAACGGCACCGGTATTGATGTGGGCCAAAATGTGGCGCTGGTGGGTGGCGGTGCGGACGACCTGCTGGCCGTGCTCGGTAACGCCACGGGCGAGAAAGGTACCGGGGTGCAACTGGACGGCAATAATATCCTCGATAACACCACCTTGACGGGCAATGCGACCCAAGGTGTGGGTGTCGATATTGATGGCCCAATAACCAATAAAGGCA
>NZ_JBLWEX010000104.1:0-10536 GCF_048323875.1 Yersinia sp. LJYL362 | reverse complement strand
GGAAGTAAACCTGGCGAATATTGCCATCCCCTTTCGGGTCAGAAAATGCTTGTAAAAACACGGTAGTGACACGTAAATCGGAAATCCGCTGGACTAATTTATCCAGATTTTCCTTTTCCTGTGCCGGATCTGGATCGTAGAGATAATCCAAATCGACATGTGCCACCCGCATAATGTCTTTTTCCTGCACCGACGTGACAAGCTGGGCGAAGTCTTTCAATGACGGATTATTGCTGATCAGAATACGCGGGATGTTCATCAGATCATTGACGTTGCCAATACCCGGTTCCAATGTCATCGCCATTTGGTAGCCATGTTGGCGCAATATTTTAAGCACAGTGCCGTTTGGCGCGCCGTATGGCCACACCCAAACCCGCGGTTGCTTACCGGTCGCTTTAGTAATGCGCTCAGTTATCAAGGAAATGTCTTTTTCCATTCGCTGCTTAAACGCAGCTTCAGTCTCATACTTTTTGGTCTTAGGGTCATAAATCAGGTTGGCTGCTGCCGGTTCAGTGTTCCCTTGTGGGTTGGCAATCACCCCATAGTGTGAAGCATAAGTATGTGCGCCGATTTCAATCAGCTTTGACTTAGACATTTCAGTGATCTGTTTCCAAGTGAGGAAACGATCTCTGTCAGTGCTTAGACCACCAAAATCCACTTTTTTATTGGGTGGCGTATCGATCCACGTCCCAACAGGAGCCAATACTGCGCTTAAATTATTGGCTTCTAACAATGGATAAACGCGGTTATAGAAACTGCTATAGCCATCATCGAATGTCAGTAAAATAGCCTTATTAGGTAAGGGAGTACCACCATTACGTGCCGCCAATATCTGATCGACGGAAACCACGTTATAGCGATTGTCCTTCAACCAGGCCAGTTGTTCGCTTAATGCACTGCTTCTTACCGACAAATAACGTTGGTCAGCTGACTCATCTTCCACATCATGATAAGCAATGACCACAAACGTATTCTTCTGCCACGGCCTTTCACTGAGCGGCAATGCTCGCTCGGCAGGTGGAACAAATACCGGTTTCTCTGCATAACAGACGGAAGCCAGCAACGTTATCATTCCAACTACAAGTATCCGCATAAAAAATAGTATCTTCGCCATAGCGACTTCCCTTAGAAACGGTAATTCAAATCGAAAGCGAGTGAGAGGTCATGTTCACGGACACCATCATAGGGGCGCTTGTCGTAGGTGACTGCTAAACCTGTATCGACGACATCATTCCATTGAACTCGCTGCCCATAACTTGCCGTAGTGACCAGGCCATTACCGTAGTTTTTCTCCCAGTAGCCGCCTACACCCAGTTGCACTTGCTGGCTCCAGATAGTTTTATAATGGCGATACATAATATGATTCAGGGTAACCGCAGGAAGGTAGGTGAAATCCCTTTTCGGGTTGTAATAAATCACGTCTTCTTTGGTGTTAGTGCTGGCGGCTAAGCCTAAATTGAAATCAGCCGTCAGATAAGGCCCTGTCCAGATGCGCTGACGCCCATTAAGCTCGTATTCCCAACGTTTGTTACCGTCAGAGTAATCTGATGGCGTCACGTTGAATTCTAAATCACGCCGATCATCAGCTTTCCACAACACAAAGGCAGAGGCACTGTTGGCAGTGATATTATTTTTCATCGCCCGCAGCGGGGTATCTTTCGCCAACCTTTCGACCTGACCACCCACACGCCAATGGTCATTAAAGTCATACCAACTTGCTAAACGGAAACCGGTTTTATTACCAAAACCGTAATTTTGGTTATTCACTTCAGCCTCAGCCCAGACATCACGTGAAGTCCACTCTCCGCCAAGGCGCATAATACGGTTGATGCCCTTACCTTCTTCAAATTGCGCATTGTTGTAGTCGCCGCCACCAAAAACACGCCAATTGTCAGCTATCGGTGGGCTATACAATAGAGTCTCGACGCCATAGTCCTTATTGCCACTTACTGGGCTATTGGAAGAGAGCGTGCGGTTACTGGAAATACGCAATTCATACATATTATGAACTTTGCGCTGCCGGTCTAACTCTTGCGAAGGGACATCTTCCGGGGATCGCGCAATGACATCATCAGTTAATAATTCCATCTGACGCCATTCCTGCAAATCCATCGCTGTTTCGGCTTGCGCACGTTCCAGTATAAGGCTGCGTGGTGCCAACGACTCTACCGCTTTCAGCTCTTGCTCAGCCTTGCGCGGTAAATCTCTGGCCAGATAAACACCCGCCAAAGCAATGCGTAAGTTCTGGTTAGCGGGTGCGGTGCTGGATAGCGTCTCCAGTTTTTTCTGGGCGGCGGGCAAGTCATTCAGTGCGACCAAAGATTGCACCAGCAAGGTCTGACCTTCCATCCAATCGTCATTTGGCTCTTTACCCGGCAGGCCATAAACTCCCACCTGATAAGGTGTTTGCTCGCTGTAGTTCTTGGCGAATTGATGAGCCTTATCCAATTGCTCACTTTCATTCAACGCGTAATAGAGATCATCAGCATCAAGCAAATCATCACTGTTACGGAATGTTTTTCCGTCGGCATAATAGAGGCTGGTGAGGATCGGCGCGGCTTTTTCTGGCATCCGGCGATCAATATAAGCAGAAGCGGCCCAACGGCGGGCATAGTCAGGCATTTTATAGCCCTCAGCTTCCATACTTTCATATTCTTTAATCAGCTCTGTGGTGTTACGACGCACCAATAACGCGCCGAGTCTGTCGATACGCGCCCGCTGATAATCTGACTGTGCGTCAGGGTCTTTACTCCAGCGCGCTAACAAATCCTGATAATCGGCTAAGGCCTGATCAGCAATATAAAAACGCTCAGTTTCACTACGAGTTGGCAGTACCGCCATACGAACTTGCTCAGCCGCCGCATCTCTTTCAAGTTGTCGATACTGCTCAGCCGTCACTAATTTCGGATTTTCTCTGGCCAGCTGCAATGCCGGATCAGCAATACGATTTCGTTGTAAAATCTCGAGGTGGTTTTTTAATACCTCCTCAGATTCAGGTGCCAACCGCACCGCTTCACTGGAAGCCTGCAACGCATCATAATTGCGATTAGTGGCACGATTGAGATAAGACAGAGTCATATAATTTTGCGCGGAAGGGTTACGCTCGGCCAACTCTTTTGCCTGTTGTAACGCCGCACCACCACGGCCGGAATCGGCCTGAGTCATGATCATACCGGTAATGAGATCAGGGTTAGTGGGGTCTTTCTTCAAACTGCTTTGCCAGAGAGCCAGAGCTTGATCCCAACGTTTTTCATTGCGATATGCTCGCGCGGCAGAGGCCAGTCCACGCGAGGAGAGATTCACCGAGGAATGATATCTTTCGTAAACATCAATGACCTCCTGATCGCGCCCAGCCCAACCGGCTATTTGCAGCCAGTCATCAACCTGACCACTATTAAGCGGCCCGGCTTTAGATTCTTTTTGTAAATAATCAAGGACCGGCGCGGTATCCCCTGCTCTGGCTTTGATGATTAATGAATCATACTGTGTCTCTGCCAAAGCTGGATTAACTGAAAGGCCGGAAATTAATAGCGCTAATAAAGTAATTCTGTGCCGGTGCAACGGGCGCAGCAGTGTCGTAAATGCGTTATACATTATATAACCCTTAAGCCAGCAACTTGTTTGATTTTCAAGAAAAGCCACTTCACGAACATCCATTTTTCATTATGGAATTATGATTAAATGACGTCCTTAGAATGTATTACAGCATGTTACATAGGATAGTTGAAAGAAAATACTATTGCGTAATTATTATAGAATATTGTTATTCCAGCGATTAATAGAGGAAAAAAAGTAGTATGGGCGTTAATCCAGA
This sequence comes from Yersinia sp. LJYL362, assembly GCF_048323875.1. Taxonomy (NCBI): domain Bacteria; kingdom Pseudomonadati; phylum Pseudomonadota; class Gammaproteobacteria; order Enterobacterales; family Yersiniaceae; genus Yersinia; species Yersinia sp. LJYL362. The sequence continues at coordinate 6,722 of NZ_JBLWEX010000104.1, read as the reverse complement.
TTGATTTAAGATTATTCTTAGTCAAATATGCTACAAAAAGACAAAATTTAAAGACTAAATATTTTTATTAAGTGAATGCTGCCATACAGTGTTCTGCAAAAAAGATTGCATGGCACGGTTTTAGGTCTGTATGGAGGAATTTGCTACTTACCATTTGGGCTATTTAAAGATTCTTTATCCTAATACCCAAGTAAAATCCTGCAATAACAAGTGAGCGAAATTATCACTCTCGTTATAATAAAAAGTAGAATGATTTATTAACGGTTTGAGTTAACCCAATAGCATTATCCACAGTTTAAATTGCCATCACATCACAACCCTATATTTTATATGGGTATTTTATTGCTTTCATAGTATTTAAAGACATCACATTGAAATCTTCAAATAGACTCTTTTAAAAACACGAGAGTCTATTTAGCGATATGTTTAATTCAGAAAAATGAGAAATTGTGCACGCGTTATTTAAACCGGCGTAAATCGCGATTCAATTTACTTAAAAATTCGTAGCCGTCATTGGTAATGAGAATCATATCTTCCAGCATAATCGAGCCAATTCCGATACCGTAATACGGTGTTTCCAGACTGAGCACCATACCAGGTCGGAATGTTTCCGTTGCCAATGTGCTAACAAAAGGTGCTTCTTCCAGCCCCAAAAACACACCGTCCCCATGACCAAGATGGCCACGGTTATAATGCGGTAAACCGGACTTTTTAATGACATCCATAGTGCTATCAAACACGTCTTTTAACTTAACGCCCGGAGCAATCATCGAGAGCATATGCTCATGGCCGATTCTGATAGTGTCATATATCTGCTGTGTGAGTGCATCTGGCTCTCCCAAGACAAATGTTCTGGCAAGATCAGCACCATAACCCGCAACATCAACGCCACAGTCGAACTTAATTAAGTCACCAAGCTTTGCTGGCATTTCATCAGGGAACATTTTAGGTGAGAAATTATCGCCAACTGAAATAAGATTAAAGCGAGAGAAATTGGTTTCTGGGAAAGTCATGACAGCCGCTTTAAATGCAGCAGTCAATTCGGCGGCGGTGCAACCTACCCGGATATGCTTAGCCGCGCTGGCGATACCAAACTCAGTAATTTCAGCACTTTTGCGCAGGTATTGAATCTCCCACGGGCTTTTGATCATTCGAATTTCATTGAAGAGGGCTGTTGAATCAACCAACTTCAGCCCAGGGGCCACTTTATCTAATACACTTTTACCGCCGTTAGACATAGCCTGTAATTCAATCGCAATGGTCTTATCCAACACGCCTGCTTTCTCCAGGGCGACTTTCACTAAACCAAAAACAGCCTCGACCGGCGGGCCAATAGGGCGCTCACGTTTTTTCAGATGATTCAGTGGGTTGCGCGGGTCATCAACATCCACCCACACCGGAAAGGTTTTCAGCTCCATATTGGGCATATCAAAGTGTGTACTGGCAGCTTCAAACTCATTCATGATGATTTGAGATGGAATGCTTTCATCACGGAACATAATCGCGACAGCTGCACCAGTATGGCGGAAGGTATACATAAAGAAACTGGCAAAACCGGTCAGGTAATAGAAATTATCGCAGACGGTGACAACCAAAGCATCAAGCCCTTCTCGCTCCATGACCCTACGAGCTTTACGACTGACCGTATTTAAATGAGCAATTTTTTCTTTATTCACCGAAACATCCTTCAAGGCCTACTTTATCTGTAAGCTGAATGATATACCGGTTATGGGCGAGATTCTAACGGGCAATCAAGGCAACTGCCGACACCAGGAAGTTTATTACGCTGACAGCAAGTACGGCGCTCCATCCCCCCATTACGCGGAATTACAGTACGATAGAGCGGATTTTCTCGCCCATCAGGCAAGTTTAAGGTGAAAAAAAGATTTTCAATAATGCCGTCATAGCCCTCAATTGGGCCTAACTTATTTGCGAATTCGCGCAGATACCAAAATATCAAATAACCTATGTTATTCCATATCAGCCGGGTATTGGCTTTTGGCTGACGTTCTATTCTCTTCATAACAGGAATAATATGGTGATCGAGTAATAAATAGAGCCGTTGCAGTAAAGATGACGGTGATTTATCTAACCAGTCGTGTTGGTAGTAGATAGTTTCAGGCCGCCCAGTTGCGTGAAATTTAATGCGAACTCTCTCCGGGCGGGTATCAATCGTTGCAGGTAATGCCAGTAACATCAAGATCATCGGTGGGATAACCAAACCGAAATACCATTGCCCCCATAATGAATGCAGCGCTTTATGATTTGGGTTAAGCCCAATCTCGCTGTAATAGTGATTCTCATAGTTTTGCATCAATGCTGGCAGACTATTTTCAGCCGCCCACTGCTCAAGCGATACACTATCTTTGGGTATATCAACCGCATCAACATAAAACGATTCTGAGAAGTGCACGAATGTGCGGGCGAACAAACTGGCGATTTCATCAGAAATCGCAGTTGTTGAAGGGTAAATCACTTCAGCTGCATTCGCCACAATCCATACTCCACGGAACTCATATGGATGATATTATTACACTCAGTGATAATGATTATCAATGAAGTTGATTAATAATTCTCAACAGCATTAAATGCTAAAATAATCATCCGTGCAGGCTATGTTAGAAATTGCTCATGATTTTTATCTTCACAGGTTAATCAACCCGATAATTGACTGACATAACACCTTTCTTCTCCGAAATTGACTGCACAGTAACCTTACCCAGTTCGTGCAATGAACCGACATGGGTACCACCACAGGCATAGGCCGATAAATCACCAAAACCAACTTCGCGGAAATCACCTTGTACTGAAATATTTCGCGGTAAATCTTGCTGGATAAATTGATCCAAATCCGCCTGAATAATATTAATATCAATCGGTTGTGGGCTTTTTGTCTGTTTAAATGACACTCGCCCTTCCCCTGGCCAGTGATGCGCTTTTACGGGTAAAAAACCATAACTCTCACCAATATTACCAATAAGATGCCCCGCTGAATGCATACGTGTATTTAACAGACGGCGCTCATTGTCCACACGAGCATGATAGGTTCCTGGCGCAATGAATTTTGCCAGATAATGAATTAATTGCCCCTGCTGCTGAACAATCCGTAACACCTGATTATCACCTATATACCCTGTATCAGAAGGTTGCCCCCCACCTTGTGGGTGGAAAATAGTCGCCAGCAATATCACGGCAAACTCCTCGCCATCCGGTGTACAACTCAGCACATCAACATCCATTGCCAGCGCATCTGTCTCAAAAAATAGACGGTTTGTCATCATCATTATCCTTTTATCATTTCCATTATGATTATATTGATGTCAGTCTGACGTGATAATCCGTTACATACTCAAAGGACTGTTGCGCTGTGAGCACAAATTTCCCACTGGCTTTGCTGAGTGAAATGGCTATTTTTGTTAAAGTCGCCGAGGCGGGCAGTTTTTCAGCCGTCGCCCGCCAATTGGGGGTTTCACCTTCAGCGATTAGCCGCAGCGTCAGTCGGCTTGAAAAAGCACTGGCAACCCGTTTATTGCAACGAACGACACGTAAATTGCGTTTAAGTGAAAGCGGCGAAGAAGTTTTTAAACGCTGTAACGCCATGCTCAATGCCGCCAACTCGGTGATGGAGATCAGTGGCCAATATAGTCAGGAACCGGAAGGGCTTATTCGTGTCAGTGTGCCAAAAGCGGTGGGTCGATTTGTGGTCCATCCCCATATGCCTGAATTTTTACAGCGCTATAGCAAAATAGATGTGCAGCTGATATTGGATGACCGCTATGTCGATTTGATTGATGAAAATGTGGATTTGGCCATTCGAATTACTGACCAACCACCACCCGGGATGGTCGGGCGGCAATTGATGGATATCGAACATCTACTGTGCGCAACCCCTGAATATCTTGCGGCCCATGGTACGCCGGTGCATCCCCATGATTTAGCTCAACACAGTTGTATTTATCTCGGCGAAACACCGGGGGATGCACGTTGGAAATTTCGTCAAGGAACCAAAGCCATCACGGTCGCAGTCAAGGGCCGCTACGCCGCCAATCACACAGGTGTCAGGTTAGATGCAGTATTGCAACATATCGGGATTGGTAGTTTGCCCTATTTTACCGCCAGAACCGCCGTGCAACAGGGACAGGTAGTGCAGGTCTTACCGGAGTGGCGCTTTATCAGCTCATACAGCGGCGGCTTATGGTTGCTCTACCCTCCAACACGCTATTTGCCCGCCAAACTTCGTGTTTTCATTGATTATATTGTCGGTCGATTACGTGATGAACCCGATTTGCCGCCCCGCTAAATAATAAATTACCCAGCGGAGCGTTGAATCTTACGAAGCCGTCAGTGTCATTATGGTTTTTTCGCCAGCAAGGTCGCAAAACGCAATTTTATCCGGTTACCTTGTGCATCGGTTTTATGCAATTGCCCAACATCTTCGTTGTATTTAATGATGTCCCAATCTTTATAGTAATGGCGTAATTCACCCGATTTTAATGTGAAGGAAAAAGGCACCGTACAAGGGAAGTCATCAGTCGACATCGCGGAGATAATCAGGTTGTAACCACCAGGCAAGGTGCACTCTTGCATGTTATTGATAATATACGGGATTCTTTCTGTCTGTAGGAACATTAATACGACTGTCGAGAGAATAAAATCGTAGCGATTATCCAGGCTGGCTTCATTGATGTTATAGGTATTAGCGGTAATATTTAGCCGTTTTTCCTGTTCAATGATCTGTTGCAGATGGCTAATACTGTCGTCATTCTTATCTACGGCAGTCACATCAAAACCCAATAAATTCAGATACAACGAGTTACGTCCGGAACCGCAGCCTAAGTCGAGTACTTTCCCGGGTTTAATGATTTTCACAGCCTCAATCACTTCAGAATGAGTCGGTGTTAAATTGTATTTTTTATGATAAAAATCTTCTGGCGTACAATAAAAACTGAGTTGGCATTGCAGATCATCTGAGCATGCGGCAATACGATGCCAAACTTGTGGTTCGATAAAAGGAGGCTGATTCTCACAAGAGAAAGAGTGTCTTTCCAGCGTATTACCCGCTTCATCAAGGATCAAAAAATCCATTTCTCCACTCAGAATCGTCAATTTGGCCCATGCTCCGGCTTTGGTATTGTGCTTTTCACGAAACATCGCGGGTACGCCAGCGCTATTCCAGACAGGTAACTGTTTGTAGCAAAGTAAGGCTGATGTATTTTCCATGCTGATATTCCTCAGATAATTTAAAGATGCATTTAATATGCAACATATAGTACAGCATAAATGTTATTAAATGAAGCCGCCCTGGCAAGCAAGCTCACAGCCTCTCTAACTCATAAAACCAGTAGAATATCGCGCAAAATAACTTTATGGGACTTTAGACTTAGCCGCTTTTAGGCTCTCAATATGGTCCGCCAATTTTTGAATATCATCATCAGTCAAATGTGCCTTTGCCTTATTACCTCTGCCGACAATCTTGCCGTCACGCCGCGCGGTTAGCCCCTCAACGATTTCATTGCGAGATAACGATATCAGCGGCGGTGCTTTATCCAACCCTTTTCGGGAGGCCAAACGCCCATGACAACTTGAACAAGTTTGTTGATAGATATGCTCACCGTCAGTGGCGGCCAGAGTCGTGGTGCTAAACACAATGATGCATGCAGCCAGTAGCAAGACTTTCATTATGCCCCCGCCGCCCATTGCTGGAACATTGTGGCCAGCGCCTTCTCATCCCGCGCCCCTTGATGCAACTCCGTTACCTTACCGTTACGGTCAATCATAAAAGAGGTTGGCGTGCCAATAACTTGATAGCGCTCCTGCGTGATACCCAATTGGTCACGAATGACGGGGTAACTGATGTTACGCTGCGCCAGCACGGGGGCAATATCCACTTGTTCCGGATCAGTATTGATCGCCACGACTACAATATCCTGCTGATATTGCTGGCTTAGTTTATCTAAAGCTGCCATTTCTGCCAGGCAACCACCACAACTTGCTGACCAGAAATTGAGGTAAACCTGTTTGCCTTTCCACTGTTCGAGTGCCACGGGTTTGCCTTGCAGATCATAGGCCGCCAATGGGGGCGCAACCTCTCCCACTGCAACTTCTTCTTGCTTACACGCACTGAGCACTAACAGTAAGGCACATAAACCGACTATTTTGACTGGATTACGCCACATGATGATTGCTCTCCTCACGAAGATATTTACCGTGCTGGAGCCGAATTATCCGGTCAGCAACACAGCCTAAATCCGGGTTGTGGGTCACCATCACAATGGTCCTACCTTGGCGATGAATATGGTTTAACAAATCCAAGACTCTCTGCTCATTCTCTTCGTCAAGGTTACCCGTAGGTTCATCAGCAAAAATAATGGGTGGCTGATTGACCAGCGCCCGCGCGATGCACACCCGCTGCTGCTCACCGCCAGAAAGCTGGCTAGGTAAATGGCCCATCCGTGGCGTCATCCCGACCTGCTCTAACACTTGTCGAGCCGCCTCTTCATCCACTACACTGTGATAATGCTGCGCCAACATAATGTTCTCCAGCGCAGTCAGATAAGGAATAAGGTGGAATTGCTGGAACACCAACCCAATCTTATCTGCCCGGAATTTCCTGCGCCCTTCTTCATCCAAGCCAGCAGCATCAATCCCATCGAGCAATACCTGCCCTTCAGTTACGGTATCCAGGCAGGTCAGAATATTCATCAATGTGGTTTTACCTGAAC
>NZ_JBLWEX010000103.1:0-10528 GCF_048323875.1 Yersinia sp. LJYL362 | reverse complement strand
GTTCAGGTAAAACCACATTGATGAATATTCTGACCTGCCTGGATACCGTAACTGAAGGGCAGGTATTGCTCGATGGGATTGATGCTGCTGGCTTGGATGAAGAAGGGCGCAGGAAATTCCGGGCAGACAAGATTGGGTTGGTGTTCCAGCAATTTCACCTTATCCCTTATTTGACTGCGCTGGAGAACATTATGTTGGCGCAGCATTATCACAGTGTGGTGGATGAAGACGCGGCTCGACAAGTCTTGGAACAGGTCGGGATGACGCCACGTATGAGTCACTTACCTAGCCAACTTTCGGGTGGTGAGCAGCAGCGGGTATGCATTGCGCGGGCGCTGGTCAATCAGCCACCCATTATTTTTGCTGATGAACCTACGGGTAACCTTGACGAAGAGAATGAGCAGCGGGTATTGGATTTGTTAAACCATATCCATCGCCAAGGTAGAACCATTGTGATGGTGACTCACAACCCGGATTTAGGCTGCGTTGCTGACCGGATTATCCGCCTCCAGCACGGTAAATATCTTAATGAAGAGAGTAATCATCATGTGGCGTAAAACGGTCGGTTTATGCGCTTTACTGTTATTGCTGAGCGCTTGTAAGCAAGAAGAAGTTGCTGTGGGGGAAGTTGCACCCCAATTGGCGGCTTATGACCTGCAAGGCAAACCCGTTGCACTCGAACAGTGGAAAGGCAAACAGGTTTACCTCAATTTCTGGTCAGCAAGCTGTGGTGGCTGCCTGGCTGAGATGGCGGCGTTGGATAAACTAAGTCAACAATATCAGCAGGATATTGTGGTAGTGGCGATTAATACTGATCCGGAACAGGTGGATATTGCCCCAGTGCTGGCGCAGCGTAACATCAGTTACCCCGTCATTCGCGATCAACTGGGCATTACACAGGAGCGCTATCAAGTCATTGGCACACCAACCTCTTTTATGATTGACCGTAACGGTAAGGTAACGGAGTTACATCAAGGGGCGCGGGATGAGAAAGCGCTGACCACATTGTTCCAACAATGGGCGGCGGGGGCATAATGAAAGTCTCGCTGCTAGCTGCATGCATAATCGTGTTTAGTGCCGCAGCTCAGGCCGCCACTGACGGCGAACATATCTATAAACAAACGTGTTCAAGTTGTCATGGGCGTCTGGCCGATCGAAAGGGGCTGGATAAAGCACCGCCGCTGATATCGTTATCTCGCAATGAAATCGTTGAGGGGCTCACCGCGCGGCGTGATGGCAAGATTGTCGGTAGAGGTAATAAGGCAAAAGCACATTTGACTGATGATGATATTCAAAAATTGGCAGGCTATATTGAGAGCCTAAAAGCGGCTAAGTCTAAAGCCCCATAAAGTTATTTTGCGCGATTTTCTACTGGTTTTATGAGTTAGAGAGGCTGTGAGCTTGCTTGCCAGGGCGGCTTCATTTAATAACATTTATGCTGTACTATATGTTGCATATTAAATGCATCTTTAAATTATCTGAGGAATATCAGCATGGAAAATACATCAGCCTTGCTTTGCTACAAACAGTTACCTGTCTGGAATAGCGCTGGCGTACCCGCGATGTTTCGTGAAAAGCACAATACCAAAGCCGGAACATGGGCCAAATTGACGATTCTGAGTGGAGAAATGGATTTTTTGATCCTTGATGAAGCGGGTAATACGTTGGAAAGACACTCCTTCTCTTGTGAGAATCAGCCTCCCTTTATTGAACCACAAGTTTGGCACCGTATTGCCGCGTGTTCAGATGATCTACAATGCCAGCTCAGTTTTTATTGTACGGCAGAAGATTTTTATCATAAGAAATATAATTTAACACCGACTCATTCCGAAGTGATTGAGGCGGTGAAAACGGTGAAACCCGGAAAAGCGCTAGACTTAGGTTGTGGTTCCGGACGTAATTCGTTGTATCTTAATTTATTAGGTTTTGATGTGACTGCTGTCGATAAAAATGGCGACAGTATTAGTCATCTGCAACAGATAATTGAACAGGAAAAACGGCTAAATATTACCGCTAATACCTATAACATCAATGAAGCCAGCCTGGATAATTGCTACGATTTTATTCTCTCGACAGTGGTATTAATGTTCCTCCAGCCAGAAAGAATCCCGTATATTATCAATAATATGCAAGAGTGCACCTTACCTGGTGGTTACAACCTGATTATCTCCGCGATGTCGACTGATGACTTCCCTTGTACTGTGCCTTTTTCCTTCACATTAAAATCGGGTGAATTACGCCATTACTATAAAGATTGGGACATCATTAAATACAACGAAGATGTTGGGCAATTGCATAAAACCGATGCACAAGGTAACCGGATAAAACTGCGTTTTGCGACCCTGCTGGCGAAAAAACCATAATGACACTGACGGCTTCGTAAGATTCAACGCTCCGCTGGGTAATCTATTATTTAGCGGGGCGACAAATCGGGTTCATCACGTAATCGACCGACAATATAATCAATGAAAACACGAAGCTTGGCGGGCAAATAGCGTGTTGAAGGGTAGAGCAACCATAAGCCGCCGCTGTATGAGCTGATAAAGCGCCATTCAGGTAATACCTGCACTAGCTGTCCCTGCTGCAAGGCTGTTCTGGCGGTAAAATAGGGCAAACTGCCAATACCGATATGTTGCAATACAGCATCTAGCCTGACACCGGTGTGATTCGCGGCGTAGCGGCCCTTTACTGCAACCGTGATAGCCTTAGTCCCTTGACGAAACTTCCAACGCGCGTCCCCCGGTGTTTCTCCGAGATAAATACAGCTGTGTTGAGCTAAATCATGGGGATGCAGCGGTGTACCCTGGGCAGCAAGATATTCAGGGGTTGCGCACAATAGATGTTCGATATCCATCAACTGCCGTCCGATCATTCCCGGAGGGGGTTGGTCAGTAATTCGAATGGCCAAATCCACATTTTCATCAATCAAATCGACATAGCGGTCATCTAATATCAGTTGCACATCTATTTTGCTGTAGCACTGTAAAAATTCAGCCATATGGGGATGGACCACAAATCGTCCCACCGCTTTTGGCACACTGACGCGAATAAGCCCTTCCGGTTCCTGACTATATTGGCCACTGATCTCCATCACCGAGTTGGCTGCATTGAGCATGGTATTGCAGCGTTTAAAAACTTCTTCGCCGCTTTCACTTAAACGCAATTTACGCGTCGTTCGTTGCAATAAACGGGTAGCCAGTGCTTTTTCAAGCCGACTGACGCTGCGGCTAATGGCCGAAGGGGAAACCCCCAATTGGCGGGCGACAGCTGAAAAACTGCCAGTTTCGACAACCTTAACAAAAATAGCCATTTCACTCAGTAAAGCTAGCGGAAGATTTGTGCTCACAGCGCAATAGTCCTTTGAGTATGTAGCGGATTATCACATCAGACTGACAGCAATATAATCATAATGGAAATGATAAAAGGATAATGATTATGACGACCCGTCTATTTTTTGAGATCGATACGCTGACAATGGATGTTGATGTACTGAGCTGTACGCCGGATGGCGAGGAATTTGCCGTGATATTGCTGGCAACTATTTTCCATCCGCAAGGTGGGGGGCAACCTTCTGATACCGGTTATATAGGCGATAATCAAGTGTTGCGGGTTGTTCATCAGCAGGAGCAATTAGTTCATTATCTGGCGAAACCCATTAAGCCAGGAACCTATTGTGCTCGTGTGGACAATGAGCGCCGCTTATTAAATACGCGTATGCATTCAGCGGGGCATCTTATCGGGAATATTGGTGAAGGTTATGGTTGGCAGCCAGTGAAAGCACATCACTGGCCGGGGGAAGGGCGAGTGTCATTTAAACGGACACAAAACACACAGGTACTTGATATTGATATTATTCAGGCAGCGTTGGAGGAATTTATCCGGCAAGATTTACCCAGACAGATTTCAATACAAGGTAATTTTCGCGAAGTTGGTTTTGGCGAGTTATCGGCCTATGCCTGTGGTGGTACCCATGTCGGTTCATTGCACGAACTGGGTAAGGTTACTGTGCAGTCAATTTCAGAGAAGAAAGGCGTTATGTCAGTCAATTATCGGGTTGATTAATCAGTGAAGATAAAAATCATGAGCAATTTCTAACATAGCCTGCGTAGATGATTATTTTAGCATTTAATGCTGTTGAGAATTATTAATTAACTTCATTGATAATCATTATCACTGAGTGTAATAATATCATCCATATGAGTTCCGTGGAGTATGGATTGTGGCGAATGCGGCTGAAGTGATTTACCCTTCAACAACTGCGATTTCTGATGAAATCGCCAGTTTGTTCGCCCGCACATTCGTGCACTTCTCAGAATCGTTTTATGTTGATGCGGTAGATATACCCAAAGATAGTGTATTGCTTGAGCAGTGGTCGGCTGAAAATAGTCTGCCAGCATTGATGCAAAACTATGAGAATCACTATTACAGCGAGACTGGGCTTAACCCAAATCATAAAGCGCTGCATTCATTATGGGGGCAATGGTATTTCGGGTTGGTTATCCCACCGATGATCTTGATGTTATTGGCATTACCTGCAACGATTGATACCCGTCCAGAGAGAGTTCGCATTAAATTTCACGCAACTGGGCGGCCTGAAACTATCTACTACCAACACGACTGGTTAGATAACTCACCGTCATCTTTACTGCAACGGCTCTATTTATTACTCGATCATCATATTATTCCTGTTATGAAGAGAATAGAACGTCAGCCAAAAGCCAATACCCGGCTGATATGGAATAACATAGGTTATTTGATGTTTTGGTATCTGCGCGAATTCGCAAATAAGTTAGGCCCAATTGAGGGCTATGACGCCATTATTGAAAATCTTTTTCTCACCTCAAACTTGCCTGATGGGCGAGAAAATCCGCTCTATCGTACTGTTATTCCGCGTAATGGGAGGATAGAGCGCCGTACTTGCTGTCAGCGTAATAAACTTCCTGGTGTTGGCAGTTGCCTTGATTGCCCGTTAGAATCTCGCCCATAACCGGTATATCATTCAGCTTACAGATAAAGTAAGCCCTGAAGGATGTTTCGGTGAATAAAGAAAAAATTGCTCATTTAGATGCGGTCAGTCGTAAAGCTCGTACGGTCATGGAGCGAGAAGGGCTTGATGCTTTGGTTGTCACCGTCTGCGATAATTTCTACTACCTGACCGGTTTTGCTAGTTTCTTTATGTATACCTTCCGGCATACTGGTGCAGCTGTCGCGATTATGTTTCGTGATGAAAGCATTCCATCTCAAATCATCATGAATGAGTTTGAAGCTGCCAGTACACACTTTGATATGCCCAATATGGCGCTGAAAACCTTTCCGGTGTGGGTGGATGTTGATGACCCGCGCAACCCACTGAATCATCATAAAAAATGTGAACGCCCTATTGGTCCACCGATCGAGGCTGTCTTTGGTTTGGTGAAAGATGCCCTTGAGAGCGCAGGAGTGTTGGATAAGACCATTGCTATTGAATTACAGGCTATGTCTAACGGCGGTAAAAGTGTGTTAGATAAAGTGGCCCCTGGGCTGAAGTTGGTTGACTCGACAGCGTTATTCAATGAAATACGAATGATTAAAAGCCCGTGGGAAATTCAACACCTGCGAAAAAGTGCTGAAATCACTGAGTTTGGTATCGCCAGCGCGGCGAAGCATATCCGAGTGGGTTGTACCGCTGCCGAATTGACCGCTGCATTTAAAGCTGCTGTCATGACTTTCCCTGAGACCAATTTCTCTCGCTTTAATCTTATTTCAGTTGGTGATAATTTCTCACCTAAAATGTTCCCTGATGAAACCCCGGCAAAGCCTGGCGACTTAATTAAGTTCGACTGTGGAGTAGATGTCGCGGGTTATGGTGCCGATCTTGCCAGAACATTTGTCTTGGGGGAGCCGGATGAACTCACCCAACAGATATATAACACTATCCGAATCGGCCATGAGCATATGCTCTCGATGGTTGCTCCGGGCGTTAAGTTAAAAGACGTGTTTGATAGCACTATGGATGTGATCAAAAAGTCCGGTTTACCGCATTATAACCGCGGTCATCTTGGCCACGGCGATGGTGTATTTTTAGGGCTGGAAGAAGCACCTTTTGTTAGCTCATTGGCAACAGAAACATTCCGGCCAGGTATGGTGCTAAGTCTGGAAACACCTTATTACGGTATCGGAATGGGTTCGATTATGCTGGAAGATATGATTCTCATTACCAATGACGGGTACGAATTTTTAAGTAAATTGGATCGCGATTTACGCCGGTATAATTAATTTGTGCGTAATTTCTCATTTTTATGAATTAAAATTCATTCTTAAATAGACTCTCGTTTTTTTAAAAGAGTCTATTTTTAATTTTTAGAATGATGCCGTTAATGATATGGAAATAATAAAATATCCATATAAAATATGGGGTTGAAGTGCGACTGAGTTTTAACTTTTTGGCAATGCGATTGAGTTAACTCACCAGCAATTAAAATCATTCTATTTTCTATTATAACGATCGTGATAATTACGCTCTCTCGTTATTGCAGAGCTTCGCTGGGTGTCAGTTTAAAAAATATTTTAGAGAGTCAAAATTTTAAGTAGCAAATTTCTCCATAACACGCCTGAAACCGCGCCATACGCTCTTTTTTGCAGAACACTGTATCGTAGCATTTGCTTAGTAAAAATATTTAGTCTTTAAATTTCGCTTATTAGTAGCATTTTTCACTAAGAATAATCCTAATTCAATCTAAATTAACGCCCATTCTACTTTTTCGCCTCTATTAATCGCTGGAATAACAATATTCTATAATAATTACGCAATAGTATTTTCTTTCAACTATCCTATGTAACATGCTGTAATACATTCTAAGGACTTCATTTCATCATAATTCCATAATGAAAAATGGATGTTCGTGAAGTAGCTTTTCTTGAAAATCAAACAAGTTGCTGGCTTAAGGGTTATATAATGTATAACGCATTCACGACACTGCTGCGCCCGTTGCACCGGCACAGAATTACTATATTAGCGCTATTAATTTCCGGCCTTTCAGTTAATCCAACTTTGGCAGAAACACAGTATGATTCATTGATCATCAAAGCCAGAGCAGGGGATACCGCGCCGGTCCTTGATTATTTACAAAAAGAATCTAAAGCCGGGCCGCTTAATAGTGGTCAGGTTGATGACTGGCTGCAAATCGCCGGTTGGGCTGGGCGCGATCAGGAGGTCATTGATGTTTACGAAAGATATCATTCCTCGGTGAATCTATCCTCGCGTGGACTGGCCTCTGCCGCGCGAGCATATCGCAATGAAAAACGTTGGGATCAAGCTCTGGCGCTCTGGCAAAGCAGTTTGAAGAAAGACCCCACCAACCCTGACCTCATTACCGGCATGATCATGACACAGGCTGATTCCGGCCGTGGTGGTGCGGCGTTACAACAGGCAAAAGAGTTGGCCGAGCGTAACCCTTCCGCGCAAAATTATATGACTCTGTCTTATCTCAATCGTGCCACTAATCGCAATTATGATGCGTTGCAGGCCTCCAGTGAAGCGGTGCGGTTGGCACCTGAATCTGAGGAGGTATTAAAAAATCACCTCGAGATTTTACAACGAAATCGTATTGCTGATCCGGCATTGCAGCTGGCCAGAGAAAATCCGAAATTAGTGACGGCTGAGCAGTATCGACAACTTGAAAGAGATGCGGCGGCTGAGCAAGTCCGAATGGCGGTACTGCCGACACGCAGTGAAACTGAGCGTTTTTATATTGCGGATCAGGCCTTAGCGGATTATCAGGATTTGTTAACTCGCTGGAGTAAAGACCCTGACGCACAGTCAGATTATCAGCGGGCGCGTATTGACAGACTCGGCGCGTTATTGGTACGTCGTAACACCGCAGAGCTGATTAAAGAGTATGAAAGTATGGAAGCTGAGGGCTATAAAATGCCTGACTATGCCCGCCGTTGGGCCGCTTCTGCCTATATTGATCGCCGGATGCCAGAAAAAGCCGCGCCGATCCTCACCAGTCTCTATTACGCCGACGGAAAAACATTCCGCAATAGTGATGATTTACTTGATGCTGATGATCTCTATTACGCGTTGAATGAAAGTGAGCAATTGGATAAGGCTCATCAATTCGCCAAGAACTACAGCGAGCAAACACCTTATCAGGTTGGGGTTTATGGCCTGCCGGGTAAAGAGCCAAATGACGATTGGATGGAAGGTCAGACCTTGCTGGTGCAATCTTTGGTCGCACTGAATGACTTGCCCGCCGCCCAGAAAAAACTGGAGACGCTATCCAGCACCGCACCCGCAAACCAGAACTTACGTATTGCTTTGGCGGGTGTTTATCTGGCCAGAGATTTACCGCGCAAGGCTGAGCAAGAGCTGAAAGCGGTGGAGTCGTTGGCACCACGCAGCCTTATTCTGGAACGTGCGCAAGCCGAAACAGCGATGGATTTGCAGGAATGGCGTCAGATGGAATTGTTAACTGATGATGTCATTGCGCGATCCCCGGAAGATGTCCCTTCGCAAGAATTAGACCGGCAACGCAAAGTTCATAATATGTATGAATTGCGCGTAACGGGTAACCGGGTCATCTCCTCTGGAAGCCCCATTACCGGTGATAAAGATTACGGTCTTGAGGCGATTTTATATAGCCCACCTATTGCCGATAACTGGCGCGTATTTGGCGGCGGGAGCTTTGATAATGCCCAGTTTGAAGAAGGTAAGGGTATCAATCGTGCGACCCGATTAGGGGGCGAATGGACTTCCCGTGACCACTGGGCGGAAGCTGAAGTGAATAATCAGAATTATGGTTTTGGCAATAAAACCGGATTCCGTTTAGCAACCTGGTATGACTTTAATGACCATTGGCGTGTGGGTGGTCAGGTGGAGCGATTGGCAAAAGATACGCCGCTGCGGGCGATGAAAAATAATATCACTGCCAACAGTGCCTCTGCCTTTGTGTTGTGGAAAGCCGATGATCGCCGTGATGTTGAATTTAATGTCACCCCGTCTGATTTCTCTGACGGTAACAACCGTTGGGAATACGAATTGAATGGGCGTCAGCGCATCTGGACAGGGCCTTATCTGACGGCTGATTTCAATTTGGGCTTAGCCGCCAGCACTAACACCAAAGAAGACGTGATTTATTACAACCCGAAAAGGGATTTCACTTACGTGCCAGCAGTAACCTTAAATCATATTATGTATCGCCATTATAAAACTATCTGGAGCCAGCAAGTGCAGCTGGGTGTGGGCGGCTACTGGGAGAAAAACTACGGTAATGGCCTGGTCACTACGGCAAGTTATGGGCAGCGAGTTCAATGGAATGATGTCGTCGATACAGGTTTAGCCGTTACCTACGACAAGCGCCCCTATGATGGTGTCCGTGAACATGACCTCTCACTCGCTTTCGATTTGAATTACCGTTTCTAAGGGAAGTCGCTATGGCGAAGATACTATTTTTTATCCGGATACTTGTAGTTGGAATGATAACGTTACTGGCTTCCGTCTGTTATGCAGAGAAACCGGTATTTGTTCCACCTGCCGAGCGCGCATTGCCGCTCAGTGAAAGGCCGTGGCAGAAGAATACGTTTGTGGTTATTGCTTATCATGATGTTGAAGATGAGTCAGCTGACCAACGTTATTTGTCGGTAAGAAGCAGTGCATTAAGCGAACAACTGGCTTGGTTGAAGGACAATCGCTATAACGTGGTTTCCGTCGATCAGATATTGGCGGCGCGTAATGGCGGCACTCCTTTACCTAATAAAGCTATTTTACTGACATTCGATGATGGCTATAGCAGTTTCTATAACCGCGTTTATCCATTGTTAGAAGCCAATAATTTAAGCGCAGTATTGGCTCCTGTAGGGACGTGGATCGATACGCCACCCAATAAAAAAGTGGATTTTGGTGGTTTAAGCACTGATAGAGATCGTTTCCTCACTTGGAAACAGATCACTGAAATGTCTAAGTCAAAGCTGATTGAAATCGGCGCACATACTTATGCTTCACACTATGGGGTGATTGCCAACCCACAAGGGAATACTGAACCGGCAGCAGCCAACCTGATTTATGACCCCAAGACCAAAAAGTATGAGACTGAAGCTGCATTTAAGCAGCGGATGGAAAAAGATATTTCGTTGATAACCGAGCGCATTATTAAAGCGACCGGTAAACAGCCGCGGGTTTGGGTGTGGCCATACGGCGCACCAAACGGCACTGTGCTCAACATCTTGCGCCAACATGGCTACCAAATGGCGATGACATTGGAACCGGGTATTGGCAATGTCAATGATCTGATGAATATCCCACGTATTCTGATCAGTAATAATCCGTCATTGAAAGATTTCGCCCAGCTTGTCACGTCGGTGCAGGAAAAAGACATTATGCGGGTGGCGCACGTCGATTTGGATTATCTCTACGATCCAGACCCGGCACAGGAAAAGGAAAATCTGGATAAATTAGTCCAGCGGATTTCCGATTTACGTGTCACTACCGTGTTTTTACAAGCATTTTCTGACCCGAAAGGGGATGGCAATATTCGCCAGGTTTACTTCC
>NZ_JBLWEX010000102.1:0-10526 GCF_048323875.1 Yersinia sp. LJYL362 | reverse complement strand
TGCGGTCACGCACCCGAATCACTTACGTGAGTAAGCTCATCGGGGTTTGTTCTCTTGCCGCCTACCTGCAACTCCAATGACTGTGGGGATACCCTTTGTCCTTGAAGCTGCAGGGGTGTTGGCTGCGTTCACGTACCCGAATCACTTACTTGTTGTTGAACTTAAAATAAGTAAGCTCATCGGGGTTTGTTCTCTTGCCGTCTCCAAAAACTTTGGGGAGACGGCC
This sequence comes from Yersinia sp. LJYL362, assembly GCF_048323875.1. Taxonomy (NCBI): domain Bacteria; kingdom Pseudomonadati; phylum Pseudomonadota; class Gammaproteobacteria; order Enterobacterales; family Yersiniaceae; genus Yersinia; species Yersinia sp. LJYL362. The sequence goes on along the minus strand of NZ_JBLWEX010000102.1, from coordinate 10,300 downwards.
TCTGGTTTATTTATTCGCTAACCGCACTTCGATTGCATCCATCAGCATGCCGGTAATCGACACATCCGGGAAAGCGGCCTCAATTTCGCGTATGCAGGTCGGGCTGGTGACGTTAATTTCAGTCAGGCGGTCGCCGATAATATCTAAGCCAACAAAAATTAAGCCTTTTTGCTTCAGCACCGGTGCAACCGCGCGGGCAATTTTCCAATCACTTTCACTGAGTGGGCGGGCTTCGCCACGGCCACCGGCTGCCAGATTGCCACGAGTTTCACCTTGTGCGGGAATACGCGCCAGGCAGTAAGGCACCGGTTCTCCATCCACTACCAACACGCGTTTATCGCCTTCTTTAATCGCGGGCAGGAAGTTTTGCGCCATACAGAACCGGCTGCCCAGTTCAGTCAGTGTTTCAATGATAACCGACAGGTTAGGGTCATCTTGTTTCACGCGGAATATTGAGGTGCCACCCATACCATCCAGAGGTTTCAGAATGATATCGCCGTGTTCCTGATGAAACTTGCGGATATGATCTTTGCTGCGGCTGACCAGAGTATCTGGCGTTAAATCCGGGAACCACGCGGTAAACAGCTTTTCGTTACAGTCGCGCAGGCTCTGTGGTTTATTCACTACCAGAGTCCCTTTATCTTCCGCGCGTTCCAAAATATAGGTGGCGTAGATGAATTCAGTATCAAACGGCGGATCTTTACGCATGAGAATGACATCAAGGTCATCCAGCGGTATATCTTGCTCTGTACCAAAACTGAACCAGTCGTCTTTATCCTGTTTCACACTGAGCAAGCGGGTACGAGCGCGCCCATTACCACCGCGCAGGTAAAGGTCACCCATCTCCATATAATGCAGTTCCCAACCACGGCGCTGTGCTTCTAACAGCATAGCGAAGCTGGAGTCTTTCTTGATATTAATGGACGAGATTGGGTCCATTACGATGCCGAGCTTGATCATTATTCTCTCCTAACGGGAACGAATTTTATCCCAGATCGCCAAAGCGCACCTGCAAAGCAGTAATTGCGGTCAGGGCGGTAGTTTCGGTACGCAGCACTCGCGGCCCTAGCAGGATATCAGTAAATCCAAGGCGCGATGTCATGGCAATTTCATCGGCAGAAAGGCCGCCCTCCGGGCCAATCAACAAACGCACTTTGTTGAGGGACGAGGGGAGGGTGTTAATGCTGTTGCTGGCACGTGGATGCAGATTCAACTTAAGGCTGTCATCTTGCTCTGCACACCATTCAGATAGCTGCATTGCTTCGCGGATCTCCGGGATCTTATTGCGCCCGCATTGCTCGCAGGCCGCAATAGCAATCTTCTGCCACTGCTGAATTTTCTTTGCCAGACGTTCGCCATCCAGCTTAACGCCGCAGCGCTCGGAAAACAGCGGAGTAATTACATCGACCCCCAGTTCAATGGATTTCTGGACCGTAAACTCCATCTTTTCCCCACGGGAAATGACCTGGCCTAAATGCAGATTTAAGGGGGATTCGCGGTCTTCCAACTGCCCTTCGGCTAACTGGACAATCAAGCTTTTTTTATCCACACGGATAATTTCTGCTGCAAAAACCTGATTACTGCCATCAAATAATTGCAGACTTTGGCCTTCAGTCATTCGCAGCACGCGGCCGACATGATTGGCTGCTTCATCACTGAGCGCCAATTCGGTATTGGCCTGCAAAGGCTGCGGGTGATAAATGCGAGGTATGCGCATGAGTTGTTTGAGCCCTGAAACGAAAACTTTGACCAGTATACTAGATTAGCCTTTTTGCTGCTGGCAAGCGCGTTGTACATAAGGGTTATGATTCCCTTGTGCTTTTGCCACTCGTTCATCACGCAGACATTCCCAGTTTGTCACCGGATATTGACGATTCCACACCTCGAACAGTTTGCTTTGTTGGCCGGAAAGTCGCAGTTGATATTGGTCGCGCATATAAAAGTAGGTACGGGCAATGGCACCACGTGCGCGTACTGGGGGTTCGGCCAGCTTATTTTTGAAGTCGACTTTCATGTCACACTGGCCATATTGACCATTGCCGCCATTCCACTGGGAATACATGAAGTTATTGCGGTCACCATTCACCTCGCCAATAGCGGGTTGCAGATTATGCAAATCAGTTTCTATCTGGCGATAAACTGGATCTTTAGCGCAATTTTTGCGCCCGCCTTGCTGCCAGCACTGGCGTTGGTGGCCAAATTGCCAAGCTGGGACGACATGTTCCCATTCAATTCGTGCGGCACGTTGGGCATTTTTACGTGGTTGATAGCCGCAACTCTTCAGGTCCGGAACGCCTTTTTTACCTTGCCAGTCAATTTTGCAGCCACAATAAAAACTGCCGGGGGCATCCTGATTAATTTTTGCCGCCACGGCTTTGGCCTGAGAAAAGTTATTGATGCTTTGGCTGTAGCCGGGGAGCGCAAGCAGTGAGGAGGAAAAAGCCAGGAGGAATAGAAGTTTGCGTAACATATCTCAAAACAGCCCAATGATGAAAACAGGCAGGTTATAGATAATAGTTATGGATAGCAAATTAACTTATTGTTTTATAACAATTAACGTTAATCACTAACAGGTTTTTTCGCGATGAATTGCAGTTTTTCACCACATTCGCGGCAGCGGTATTCGCTCTCACCGCGCTGCACTTTATTGTGGCGGCGAAGGGTTAAAGCGTGTTGCTGGCATTTGCACTGATAATTAAAAGTCTTGCTGCGCACCGAGGTGACTTCAAACTGATGCGTACGGCTGGCCGGAACTTGCAAGACATGCTCCATCATCCAACGCCACTCTTTACCATGGGGTGCCACCCGACCAAATTGGCGATAAACCAGTAAATGCGCCAATTCGTGAGGCACCACTTCATCAATAAAAGGCTGTTGATTTTCCAGTAATAATACTGGATTGAGACGAATTTCGAAGGATTGCAGATAGGCGCTGCCCGCGCTGGTACCACGTTGATGATAGTTGATTTTCGGCTCCGGATAATCGGTGCCAAGATGCTGATTTGCCAGCTGTAATTTATGGCGCAAACAGCGCATAACCGCTTGTTGCAGCGCGATGGGGATTCTTAATGAACTCATATCGCGGAAGAATAAAACGGTAGATACCCAGATGCAAGCGAGTCGATAGGACTATTTCGGTTTTATCAATATATAAAAACATATAATATAAAAATATATAATGACGCGGAAGTATTTAGAGATGCATATGAATAACGATAAAACGATCAGTATGGATCTGATGAGATATGCGGCAGGGCAGGCTTGTGATGTGTTGAGAATATTAGCAAATGAGGATCGGTTGTTGTTGCTGTGCCAACTCAGTCAGGGAGAAAAGGCGGTCGGTGAACTGGAAGAAGCCTTAGGTATTCACCAACCGACACTCTCACAACAGCTTGGTGTGCTGCGCAGTGATGGGCTGGTGAACACCCGTCGAGAGGGGAAACGCATATTTTATTCCATCGCTGATAATAAAATATTGGCGCTGCTTGAGCTGCTGTATCAGCTTTATTGCCCACAAGAGAAGGAGGGCGCATGACAATAGATTGGGCTAATTTCACCCCCTACAGCGCACTGGCGGGTGGGGCGTTATTGGGTATTTCCGTAACAATCCTATGGCTTTGTCATGGTCGTATTGCCGGCATTAGCGGCATTTTAGGCGGATTATTGCCGCCAAAAGCGGAGGATATTTCCTGGCGCGTTGCTTTCCTGCTCGGTTTGATTATGGCCCCTGTCATTTATTCACTTTTTATGGTTCTGCCGGTGATTCAGATTGATGCGGGTTTGCCGGTTCTGATTGTAGCCGGATTACTGGTGGGGATAGGCACTCGCTATGGGGCTGGTTGCACCAGCGGGCATGGTGTCTGTGGCTTAGCACGTTTTTCACCGCGTTCCTTGCTGGCAACACTGAGTTTTATGTTTTTCGGTTTTGCAACAGTATGGTTTGTTCGTCATCTATTCGTTTAGACGATAGGAAGGGAATATGAATTTACTTTTCTCATTACTTGCCGGGTTGGTTTTTGGTCTGGGGCTGATAGTCGCAGGTATGGCGAATCCCGCTAAGGTGCTCGGTTTTCTGGACATTGGCGGTTTGTGGGACCCTTCGCTGGCACTGGTGATGGCCGCCGCAGTGATGGTCGCGACTCTCGGTTTTGGTTGGGCTAAAAAGCGCAAAACCAGTTTGCTGGGGCAACCTCTCAACTTACCCACATCCACGCGTATAGATCGCCGCTTAATCGGGGGCAGCGTGCTGTTTGGTATTGGCTGGGGGCTGGCAGGGATATGCCCGGGGCCGGCATTGGTACTACTGGGCGCGGGGATGTACAAAGGTATTATCTTTGCCGCCGCGATGGTGGCAGGAATGGCAATATTCAGCTTGATTGAGCGTTATCGGCAGTCATAAAAATCAAGCATAAAAAAACCCCGGCTGGCGGGGTTTTTGTTATTGAGATCTTACCGTCTAAACGTTATTTCAGACCAGCAGCATCACGCAACAAGGCAGCTTTGTCGGTTTTTTCCCAAGGGAATTCTTCACGACCAAAGTGACCATAAGCGGCGGTTTTGCGATAAATCGGGTGCAACAGATCCAGCATCTGAATCAGGCCATAAGGGCGTAGTTCGAAGAAATCACGCACCAGAGCGACCAATCTATCTTCCGCTATCTTGCCGGTACCAAATGTTTCTACCATGATGGAAGTTGGCTCTGCCACACCGATGGCGTAAGAAACCTGAATTTCACAACGATCAGCCAGGCCAGCCGCGACGATATTTTTTGCCACATAACGAGCAGCATAAGCAGCGGAACGGTCCACTTTGGATGGGTCTTTACCCGAAAAAGCACCACCACCATGACGAGCCATACCGCCGTAGGTATCAACGATAATTTTACGGCCAGTCAGGCCACAGTCACCCATTGGGCCACCGATAACAAAACGGCCTGTCGGGTTAATATGATATTTGGTCCCTTTGGTGAGCCATTCGGCTGGCAGAACCGGCTTGATGATTTCTTCCATCACCGCTTCTTGTAAATCTGTCAGGCTAATGTCATCTGAATGTTGAGTTGATAGAACGACCGCATCAATACCAACAATTTTACCGTCATCATATTGGAAGGTAATCTGGCTTTTTGCATCTGGGCGTAGCCACGGTAAAGTGCCATTTTTACGTATAGCAGCCTGACGCTCGACCAAACGGTGAGCATAAGTAATAGGTGCTGGCATCAAAACGCTGGTTTCGTTGGTGGCGTAACCGAACATCAAACCTTGGTCACCAGCGCCTTGCTCTAGTGGATCTGCACGGTCAACACCTTGGTTGATATCAGGAGACTGTTTACCAATTGCACTCAAAACGGCACAAGAGTTAGCGTCAAAACCCATCTCAGAATTAACATAACCGATTTCGCGCACAGTACGACGGGTGATCTCTTCGATATCTACCCATGCATTAGTGGTGACTTCACCGCCCACTAATACCATACCCGTTTTGACATAGGTCTCGCAGGCAACACGTGCTTTTGGATCTTGTTCAAGAATTGCGTCAAGTACAGCATCGGAAATCTGATCGGCAACTTTGTCAGGATGTCCTTCGGAAACCGATTCCGACGTAAATAGGTGTTTAGCCATTGTTTTCTTTACCTTGAATACAAGTGAAATGTCACTGCATAGCATTGAAGTCAAGCAACCAAAGCCGCTGTTTGAATGGGCTTTTTGGTGTATTGCGCTTTACAACGCCCCTTTAGGCAAAGCCTTTAGCAGTCTATCCCTTTAGAAGTCCGCCATAATTATAGCGTAACAGACATTCTAGCAATTAAAATGGATGGATGTATTAACATCTGGACGTCTATTTTAGGTCAGCTTTTACTATTAATGCCAGCCCTTTTTGCATCAAGATATTTCTTGCTTTGGTTGTCAGTTGATTTATTTACCGCTTGATACACTTGCACGCTATTTACATTTTGCATTTTGCTCTTGTTATAGGTATAAACTGCGCGCGCAGCTTATTCGATACGCAATGATGAAGATGGCCGAAGATGGCATTAGCTCATTGTTAGATTTTTAGTGTTTCGCACTCAGTGATGGGCACTCAATCTAATGAGCGCATCGTCGCGATTAGCACTAAAATGGCAGCGTCATCGTACTGTTACCTAATTCTATTATATTGAGTCTTGTCCGTTCATCATGAGCGGCATGCGTGGAGGTGGTTGGATTAATGATCCGTTGTCTACTGGTTGCTGCACATCAACAGCTGCGTCGTTCTGACGTTCAATCCCCCCTTGCAACCTTCCTTTCTTGTACACCATCAACCCGATGTTATACCCACATGGGTGCGACTCAGGATTCGCGGGCGGGTTAATCACCGTCTGAAGCACTGAATTCGGCTAGCTTGAGGACTTTGCGGCTAATCCGATTCACAAAATCTCAATACGTATTTACAGTCAAACGTATTTTACATTTAAACGTGTTTTACCCTGTTTTGGGTAATGAATAGCTGAGATAAACCGCTCGGGGATCGCGCTTTTCAGTGCAATCTTCTGCCAATTTGGCATTCACGCGGGTTGTCCTTGCAGGTTGTAGCTGCGATAGTGGCTGACTTTATCGTCAGTATCGCAATAGAGGCGAATTATGTCTGATGATAACTTGATTGGCCGTCCGTCAGCTGCGGGCGCACATGTTTCTTTACGCTCCATGCAGGAGGTTGCCATGAATGATCGTAATGCCAGCAAGATGCTGAGCACGTATAACGTCGCCTACTGGGGTGGCAACTATTATGACGTCAATGAACTCGGTCATATCAGTGTTTGCCCTGATCCGGATGTTCGTGAGGCACGTGTCGATCTAGCTGAATTGGTCAAAAAGATGCAGCTTGAGCAGGGGCAACGCCTGCCTGCGTTATTCTGTTTCCCGCAAATTTTGCAACATCGCCTGCGCTCAATTAATGGTGCATTTAAACGTGCACGTGAGTCGTTTGGTTATGAAGGCGATTACTTCCTGGTTTACCCAATTAAAGTTAATCAGCATCGCCGGGTTATTGAGTCACTGGTTAATTCCGGTGAGCCGTTAGGGCTAGAGGCCGGTTCTAAAGCCGAAATGATGGCGGTTCTGGCGCATGCCGGTATGACCCGCTCAGTCATCGTTTGTAATGGCTATAAAGACCGTGAATATATCCGCTTGGCATTGATTGGCGAAAAACTGGGCCATAAGGTTTATCTGGTCATCGAAAAGATGTCAGAAATCAAAATGGTACTGGAAGAGGCCGAGCGCCTGAACGTCGTCCCGCGCTTGGGTGTCCGCGCGCGCCTGGCATCACAAGGCTCCGGCAAATGGCAGGCCAGTGGGGGTGAAAAATCCAAATTCGGTTTGTCCGCGACTCAGGTGTTGCAGTTAGTTGATATGCTGCGTGAAGCCGATAAATTGGAAAGCCTGCAATTACTGCATTTCCATTTAGGCTCTCAGCTGTCCAACATCCGTGATATCTCTACAGGTGTACGTGAATCTGCCCGTTTCTATGTGGAACTCCATAAACTGGGTGTCAATATCCAGTGTTTCGATGTCGGCGGCGGCTTAGGTGTGGATTACGAAGGGACCCGTTCCCAATCTGATTGCTCAGTCAACTATGGCCTGAATGAATATGCCAACAACGTTATCTGGGGGATTGGCGATGCTTGTAATGAGCACGGCTTGCCGCACCCAACGGTGATTACGGAATCGGGCCGTGCAGTGACCGCACATCATACTGTGCTGGTTTCCAACGTGATTGGCGTGGAACGTAATGAGTTTAATGAGCCACAACCGCCATCAGCCGATGCGCCACGCGCACTGGAAAGCTTGTGGGACACCTGGTTGGAAATGCAAGAGCCAGAAAACCGCCGCTCTCTACGCGAATGGCTGCACGATAGCCAGATGGACTTGCACGATGTTCATACCCAGTATGCTCATGGCATGTTGGAACTGACGCAACGAGCATGGGCTGAAGAACTGTATTTGAGCATTTGTAACGAGATCCAAAAGCAGTTGGACCCGAGTAACCGCGCGCACCGGCCCATCATTGATGAGCTGCAAGAACGTATGGCCGATAAGCTGTATGTCAATTTCTCGCTGTTCCAATCAATGCCGGATGCATGGGGTATCGATCAACTCTTCCCAGTTTTGCCATTGGAAGGGTTAGATAAGCCACCTGAGCGCCGTGCGGTGTTATTGGATATCACCTGTGATTCCGATGGGACTATCGATCATTATATTGATGGCGACGGGGTGGCAACCACCATGCCAATGCCGCCATATGATGCAGAAAACCCACCGCTGTTGGGCTTCTTTATGGTCGGTGCTTATCAGGAAATTCTGGGCAATATGCACAATTTGTTCGGTGATACCGCGGCAGTCGATGTGTTTGTCTTCCCTGATGGTACGGTTGAATTTGAACAGACTGACGAAGGCGATACTGTCGCGGATATGCTGGAATATGTTCAGTTGAACCCCGAGAAGTTGCTAAAACAGTTCTCCGATCAAGTGAAAGAAACGGATCTGGACACTGAGTTGCAAGCTCAGTTTATGGAAGAGTTTGAAGCCGGTCTGTATGGTTATACTTATCTCGAAGATGAATAAGCATTAGCTACTGATTAACATCACTTTAAGGGCAAACTCAGGTTTGCCCTTTTTATTGGCGCGACAACTGGTGATTGTCTAAATATCAACCACACTATTATGGGTGATTTATGATGATAATCTGAGAGGTGGCGCAATGGGATGGGTTAGTGTTTGTAAAATAAACTACGTCAAACCGGACTTTCCTTTCTCAGCTCAGGTGGAGGGTGAAAGGTTTGGTGTCTATGTCATTGAGGGGGAGTATTTCGCGATGGAGGATATTTGCCCTCACGCCAATGCTCTGTTAAGCCAGGGTTTTATGGATGGCGAAACGGTTGAATGCCCATTACATGGCGCGCTGTTTGATATTCGAACCGGGCAATGCTTACGTGAACCGGGGGATCGGGATTTGAACACTTATCCTGTGCGGATCAACGGTGATCAGATCGAAGTGAATTTGACGGCGGAATAAATCATAACGCCCCTGTTGTGGGGCGTTTGAGGTTAATGACAAGCTATTTGTAGTTCAGTGAGTGAAGGGTTGACCGCACCTAGGGGCGCTCCGACGGCTCACACCGTTACGGCCCCAACGGCACGTTTCCCCTTCATTCGACTTTGTCAGCAGTCTGTAATGCTCCTACTGAGGGGCGTTTGCATTTACAAAATATTATTTCTCGGCGGCGATACGCTGGCGGATATGGTCGGCGCGGGCCTGTGAGGATGGATGATCATCAAACATGCTGCTGGTGCGGCCAGCTTCCATGGTCGCCAGTTTTTCGAAGCTGGTGACTAAACCGTTCGGATCGATACCGCGTTTTTTCAGCAGATCGAATGAGTAATCATCTGCTTCACTTTCTTGTTTTTGTGAGAATTGGGCACTCACCAGTTTCTCGCCAATATCGGCCAACTGAGACTGCGACAGTTGCCCGGCAACACCACCGGCAGAGGCAGCAGCGGTGCGTAAGGCGGTGGTGCCATAGGCCACTTGCATAGCTTTGCGGGTATGGCCTAATGCCACATGGCCCATTTCATGGCCGAGTACGCCTTCCACTTCATTGTCGGTCATCATATCCATCAGGCCGCTGTAAACACGGATACAGCCATTTGCCATCGCCCAGGCATTCACATCTTTAGTGACGTAAACCTTATAGTTAGCTGGGGTGCCATTGATATTATCACCCAATGCGGCTGAGATTTTAGCCAGACGTTTGCCGTAGGCGCTATCAGCGGAGGCTATCTGGGCCTTTTGATCCATTTCCGCACATGATTTCTCACTGAGGTTTTTGACATCAGCATCACTCAGGGTTGCAGCCTGAAAGGCCTGAGCACCGGACTGCATCAAGCCATCGGTATTCATATTTTGGCAGCCGCTAAGTAATGCCGTAAGGCTCAGGGCAATCATTGATGTACGAATTTTCATAACACTTTCTTCCTGTGGTTATGGGGTATTTATTGCTACATTACAGCAATTGCATTAATAGCTATTGCGTCAGTGCGACTTCCACTACTCTTGCGCACTATGACTGACAATGGGTAGTGGAGATTAATGCTCTGTCAGCGTGAGTACTATAGCTTTATTCTGAAAATCAGCAGATTTCATTGGTTATAAATATGGAAGTTATAGCTCATTTGGTTTTAGTGATTGCCGTTTCAATGCTGAGTCTGAGAAAATGGTAACCTTGAACGCTTTTTTTAATCCGACCTGGAGTAAAACATGTCCTCTC
>NZ_JBLWEX010000101.1:0-10522 GCF_048323875.1 Yersinia sp. LJYL362 | reverse complement strand
TTGCGTTTGTTACGTCCGGTCATAATGTCACCTGTTTTGACTATGAGGCGATGATATCACCTCTATTCAGGTGGCCAAATTAACTATGCCACTACAGAGTCAACTTTTTGTACTACACACTAATATAGGTTCATGGCTATTATATATAGTAAATGAAGAATCTGCGTTTTTTATAGCTTCAAACGTACTGAAACTTACATCACTTGTTATCATATTGAAATATTTCAATTTTTCGGCTGGAGCATCATCTTCTTTTGTAATATATAGCTCAATCCCCATTAGAGAATGTTTATAGCCAGATGATACCAAACTAAAATGAGTTGTTCTTTTTATTTTATATGTTTCTTTGGGGCTAACAAGATTGCCGTTAAAAGATACAGTACCACTTTTTTTATTCCAATCAATAGTTATTGAAACATGCGTAAGCAGTGTCATGCCTCTATCCTCGACTCTATCTTCAATGTAATCTGATGTGCATGTAAAGATATTAGGCTGATCTGTTTTTTTATGAAATGATAAAAAAATAGTTAAAAAAATAGCCAGTATGAAGATAAAGGAAAATAGCAGAGCTTTTTTCATAGTTAGTCCTGTACGCTATTTAATTAACGTTTTGCAGTAAGTTGCTCTATTTTCACTATCAATTTTACAAATTGATATGAAAGTATATGATGAGAGTATATTGCTTTCAAGTACCCTTTCATGAAATATATTTTCACGTTGTTCGGTGCAGACAATGTTATTTTGTTCTAAATCGATTTTGGCGGTTTTGATTAAATCATCAAGTTTTTTTTGTTGACTATTAACCAGAGAGTAGACGCTACAATTCTTTTGCTTGAAAAGAAAAACTGACTTATTTCTGGATGGAGCCTTAGTCTCTTCTAAATTGAAATAATAAATTGCAAGGGCTGTGCATAGCAAGACTATGGAGGCAAGGATCATTTTTTTTCCTCCTATGATGGATTTTTTAGTATTAGGTAAATTATCTTCATCTACTTTATTTTCTCCCGCAGCGTTTTCAACAGTTTCAGTTACTTTAACTAAAGGTGAAGGCTGATTATCTACGGTATTTTCCATCAAAATGGTCGTATTTTCCGATATAAGAACAGTTTCAACATTTGCACTAAATTGCAATCCGATCTTAGGAATGGTCTCTATCATCTTAGAATCGCACCCAAGACTGGTAAATGCCTTACGAATTTCACTGATATAACTATTTAAATTGCTATTTGACCCCGCGAATCCATAGTCTTCCCACACGCTTTTGAGCAGTTCATCTCTGGAGAGGGTGACGCCATTTGACTTTATTAGCTCAGCCAGTAGCCGAGAGGCTGGCGCTGAAAGTGTTAATTCAGCATCGTCATTGCCTAGTAAGACTAAGTTTCTTAGCTCAGGCGTGAACACTAATGAGAAATTTAATATGTATTTCATGAGGTTAAAAATTCATCCGGGAACTGTGTCTTATTATCGCCCGTACCGAGCTAGTTGTAAATTTGAATTAAGAATTTTATTGGTTGATGGGAATTTCAGGTTAGCGTAAGTATTAAAACTATTGGAAAATATACAAGCATGGGCATTGTTTTTATTGACTAAACTTCCATTAGTATAAAACCCTTGGGCAAACATAGTGCCAATATCAAGGCCATTGCTCTACTCTATATAAATCGGTCTTTCAGTCACCTCTACATATAAATCCGCTATTGTAACACCTGCCCTTAACATAGAAAATGAATAGCCAAAGAAGTAGCTGCCGGTCCCTCAATCAGTTGTAGGAAAAATGTCATTCACCGCTCTATTCTTTATTAATTTGACTTGTGTGGTTATTTGCGCGATAGCCATACCTACTGGCGAACCATATAATCCAACTTCACCACCTTCGCAATATATTAGTCCACAATTAATGGCATTATGGAACCACCCAGAAGGGGGCTAATGGTTCCAACTATCATTGGTGCGGGAGTCGCTTTTAACAGAGAATTGAAGTTAGTTTCACCTGCATCATAGGCATCATAGGCATCATAGGCATCAATTAAGTCATTCAGTTCCTTGTTGGAATATACTATATGACACTTAGCATGAAAAGATTCAAAACGCTCAATGCTCTCCCATAGCGTGAATCTGTGAAATTTACCAAACATGAATTTTCCAGAGATTAATATTCTATTTACAACTAATTTTACCTGCTTACTCGGACGGGTAGCGAAAACTATACCTTTATAATCAGCTTCAGCATTATCCGGAATCGCTTAACACAAATATTACCTATAAACCGCGCATGGTTGGCATAGCTAAATAATACATCGAACTTTAGTTGTGGTTCAAAAAGGGTCACTGTACTAAACATTGAACCAGTAAACTCAACAGTGACTGAACTCCCCTCTAAAGGACTGGAGCTATCACTTTTTAAATTAATTTCACGTTGCAAACGATAGTGAAGAACTGCACCGGTTTGGGTTCCAAATACTACTCTCCCCCCTATTTTCTTAGCAGCATCAACTGCTTCTATGACAGCTTCATCATCATAGGACATACCGTCTCCAATGGCACCGTAATCATCGACCCAAAATCTTTGGCCCTCGGAATCTAATAGTTTTTTATTGGCATAAGCTTTTCTCAAGTTATTGATTTAAATATATATTAATTTTTATTCTAGCTTAGAATAAGGAAAGTGCAATACTTTATTATTCTAATCCAATGACCAATTCATGCATACGTTTTACTTCAATTAAAATGTAATCATAAATTATTTTATTTGAGACGGGTCTTGGTTGTCATTGGCTATATTTTTATTCTGATTATTATTTTTAATAAATAAATGGTTATTAGTGTTTCCTAGGCGTTAAAGCTATTTAAATCCAATTTTCGGTTGTAAGTGTTGTTTTTATTTGATTTATTTGCTTCTTTTAGAATTAAAAACTATATATTTATATTTTTTTAGAATGTTTAGCTGTTTTATGGTGGGGTGATTATAATGGCGACCTCAAATTAGATTGCAGGCTTGTAATCTGATGGCGATGAAACTTGTTCGGTAGTAGATGTGTGTGTTTAAAATTTAGGTATTGAGAACTAATACACTTATGCACTGAAAATATGTCTAATTTATTTTAACGGTAGAATATATATGAAATTCAATAAAATTATGTTGTCAGCGATTTTGGTCTTCGGTGTTTCATCTTATGCTGCCGCAGAAGATCCAGTGTTGGGAGCAGCGGGTAAGGTAACCTTTGCTGGCAAAATTGTCGATGCACCATGTTCCATTGCTCCTGAGAGTGTCGACCAAACAGTGAAAATGGGCTCTATTGCCAATGGTGCTTTGAAATCGGGTGGGAAGTCGACTCCACAGCCTTTTACGTTGAAACTGACTGATTGCGATATTGCAACCAAAAAATCCGTAGAAACTATGTTTACTGGTGGAGCATCCGAGAGTGGGGACGGACACATCGGCGTTATTGGTAGCGCTAAGGGTATCAGTGTTGGTATCGGTGATACGGCAGGAAACTTGATTGCCTTGGGTAAACCGGTTCCAAGCAAATTACTAGTGGGTAGCAATGAACTTAATTTCACTACCTTTGTGAAAGGTGATGCAAAAGAGGCGATTATCCCAGGGGAATTCCAAGCAGTCGCTGGGTTTACTCTGACATATAAATAATTATTTTTTTGCTGACTTAGTTTATTAAATGATTGTGGGTTTCTGCTGTATTACATATTAGGGTACAGCAGAAACCATATTATAAATATCTTTGTTAGTAAAACAATGACTGCTTTCATATTGCTTTTAGTTATTTATACCACTGCCCAAGTAGATCATAGTCATGCTTAATGGGGAGTGACAATATGCAAGATGTCATTATTAATTCTGTGTGCGGTTAATATTAATAATTGATTTGTATATGTTTAATATTAGTGGCCTGCTTTTCTATTTTTTATTAGAACTGATTTAAAAAACGTTCATGTATAAGGTTAGCGAAATGAATTTTTCACCTGCTGGAAAATTGGTCCGTTTCCATGTGTTGGGATTGTGCATTTCTATTGCTCTGGGCGTTCCTTCGACAGTAGTGTATGCCGATGACGGTATTCAGTTTAATACTGATGTACTTGATGTTAGTGACCGTGAAAATATCGATCTAAGCCAATTTTCCCGCAGTGGTTATATTATGCCGGGTAGCTACGGATTAGCTGTAAATATAAACCAACATGCATTGCCAGAACAAAAGATAATCTTTTACGCGCCGGAGGATGACCCCAAAGGTAGTAGGGCATGTATTGACAAGGCACTGGTCGATCAACTTGGCCTGAAAGATGGAGTATTGGGTCAAATTACCTGGTGGCATCAGGGGAACTGTCTGGACGAATCCAGCTTAAAGGGTATGGAAGTGCGGGGCGATCTCGCTGAGTCAGCATTGTATCTGAGCATTCCGCAAGTGTATTTGGAATATATTTCGGATGACTGGGATCCGCCATCTCGCTGGGATGAAGGTATTCCAGGATTGTTATTTGATTACAGTGTTAATGCTCAGACACAGCAGCAGTCAAAAGAGGGCACTAAAAATTACAGTATCAGTGGTAATGGAACTGCAGGTGTCAACTACGGCGCCTGGCGTTTACGTGCGGACTGGCAGGGCAGCTTAAATCGCCAGAGCGACAGCATGCAGAAAAATAATGATCGGTTGGATTGGAGCCGCTATTACGCTTATCGCGCGATACCTGTCTTGCGCTCAAAATTGACGATAGGGGAAGACTATCTGGATTCTGGCATGTTTGACAGCTTCCGTTTCAGCGGCGCCAGTCTGCGTTCTGATGACAGTATGTTGCCACCTAACCTGCGCGGCTATGCGCCAGAAGTTGTGGGTATTGCCAGAACTAACGCAACAGTAACTGTTAGCCAAAAAGGGCGGGTGCTGTATGAGACACAAGTCGCAGCGGGCCCATTCCGTATTCAGGACATTAATGATGCGGTATCCGGAGAGCTCGATGTCCGGGTAGAAGAACAAGATGGTGGCGTCCAGAAGTTTAAAATAAATACCGCCAATATCCCGTATCTGACGCGTCCAGGTTCCGTCAGATATAAATTTAGCGCAGGTAAACCATCTGATTGGGAGCACCGCACGCAAGGGGCATTCTTTGGCAGCGGTGAGTTCTCATGGGGGGTCAGCAATGGCTGGTCACTGTACGGTGGTGCTTTGCTCGGCGGTGATTACAACGCCATGTCATTGGGTGTGGGACGAGATTTAATGGTTTTGGGGGCATTGTCGTTTGATGCCACTCAATCACGCGCGAAGCTACCTGATGAACAGAGAACGCTGGGTGGTGGTTCGTATCGCCTGAGCTATTCAAAGAACTTTGAGGAGATCGATAGTCAAGTGACGTTTGCCGGTTATCGATTTTCTGATGAGAACTTCCTGAGTATGAGCGAATATTTAGACATGCGTTATCAAGGCAATCGTGGCGGTAACAGTAAAGAGATGTATACCGTGACTTTTAACAAGCAATTCCGTGAGTTGGGATTGAGTACTTACCTTAACTATAGCCACCAGACTTATTGGGATCGTCCTGTTAATGATCGCTATAACCTGACAGTGTCGCGTTATTTCGACCTGGGAAAATTTCGGAATATGAGTTTATCGGTATCGGCATACCGTAACCGTCAAAACGAAACTAATGACGATGGCATGTATTTGTCGCTGTCGGTGCCGTGGAGTAACGGAGCGACGCTTAGCTATAACTCAACCTTGGACCGTAAGAATGTATCCAATGGGGTCGGGTATTCGAAAACAATTGATGAGCATAGCAGTTACCAGGTGAATGCAGGCACATCACGTAGTGGCAGCAATCTGAGTGGTTTTTATAGTCGCGATGGTGACGCCAGCAGATTGAGTGTTAACGCGAGCTACCAAGAAGGTGGATACACCGCCGCGGGTGTTTCAGCGCAGGGAGGGGTCACATTGACGCCGCAAGGCGGCGCAATACATCGGGTTGGCATGATGGGGGGCACGCGCATGCTCGTCGATACCAACGGTGTATCAGGGGTACCCGTGGGTGGTTACGGTAGTTCCAGCCGAACCAATATGTTCGGTAAGGCCGTGGTGTCAGATGTGAACAGTTATTACCGTAATCAGGCACGTATTGACCTGAACAAGTTGAGTGACAAGGTTGAAGCAACTAAGTCGGTGGTGCAAGCCACATTGACGGAAGGTGCGATAGGTTACCGCAAATTTGATGTGATAGCGGGCGAAAAGGCCATGGCAATTATCAAATTGGCCGATGGTTCTGAGCCACCATTTGGTGCCACAGTAATGAATGTTCGTGGTCAGGATACCGGTGTGGTGAGCGATGGCGGCAGTGTCTATCTATCAGGCATCAACGCTGGAGATAAGATGGCTGTGCATTGGGATGGTAGTGCACAGTGTGAGGTGCAATTACCCTCACAACTGCCGACAGAAATGTTGATGAGCAACTTGCTGCTGCCTTGTCAGCCGCTATCGATTAAGGATTAAGAATAATCCGCTATATCAAGCGGCAGAGGCTGATATTAGTCCGGACTTTTAAAACAGATAATATCCGCGAGGCTTATTTGTGGATATCACACCTTAATATAGAGAAGATAATGAGTACTATGCAAAACAATATGCTGAAATTTAAGATATTAGCAATAACCCTGTTATCTGGGATTGTCATCCAACAGGCTAATGCAGCTATTGCCCTGGACCGTACCCGAGTGGTTTTTGATGGCAAAAATAATTCTGTTAGCCTGAGTGTGACTAATCAGAACAAGCAGTTGCCTTATTTGGCTCAGGGTTGGCTGGAAGATGAGCAAGGTAACAAAATTCAAAGCCCATTGATTGTTTTGCCCCCGGTACAGCGCATTGAGCCTGGCAAAACGAGCCAGTTGAAGATTCAGGCATTGCCAGCAGCAAAACAATTGCCATCAGATCGCGAAACGCTGTACTACTTTAATCTGCGGGAAATACCACCGAAAAGTGATAAAGCCAATACATTACAAATTGCGCTCCAGACACGTATTAAACTGTTCTATCGTCCTGATGCTATTGCGGTAAAAACGAATACGCCTTTGCATGAGCAAATGACCCTGACACGGCAGGGGGAGCAGTATGTGGTAAATAACACTACTCCCTATTATGTAACTATTATTGCTGCAGGTAACACCAAGGATAGCGAAGGTGTAAAAGAATTCGAGTCATTAATGGTGCCGCCTAAAAGTAGCACACCTTTGAAAGTTAAGGTTGCCAGCTTGGGAAACAGCCCGGTACTCACCTATATCAATGATTATGGTGGTCGTCCGCAGCTAACTTTTAGTTGTAGCGGTAACAGTTGCAAAGTGATCCCTGAGAAGCCCAATGCGTCGTGATGTGCTCTTAGCCCTATGCTGCGCCAACAAGGGGGAATACGGATGAAATGGATCAGCAACAAGTGGCCAATATTGGGGGAGAAGCTCAGCGAGAATCCTTCACCTCGCCCCCGCTGGCAAGATTGGTGTGGCGGGGCGATGCTGGCGATGATGGTACTGGCCAGTTTTATGATGATGGTCTGGTCATTGCCTGCCCCTAGTCTGGCAGATAATTGGCCCAGAGAAGAGGTGAAAGGCATGCTATATGCACATAACGTATCTGCGGAAAGTGTGTGGCATTTAGAGAAGGCTAGCGCATGTAAGGATACCCTACATAATTGTAAGTGAGGTAGCAACATTATGCTTAATATAAGGAATGTCGCTCGGCTAGTTATTGTTTTGGCTACTGGCATGCTGGCCAACAGCAGTGTAGTACTGGCGGCTGAACAGGTTAGCTTTAGAGTTTCAATAACGATTATGGCACCAACCTGTACGATTAATGATAATAAGACGATGAGTGTTTTTTTTGGGGATGTGCTATCCCAAAAAGTAGATGGTAAAAATTATATCAAGCCTATTGAATATAGTTTGAAATGCACTGGTGCTGATTCGCAAATGTTTTATATGACAATACAGGGTACTGCTGCTTCATTTAATAATAGTGCACTGGGAACCAATATTACAGACTTTGGTATTGCACTATTTGCCGATGGTAAGGCACTTAACATAAATGATTCAATAAAATTCAGTCCAGCGAAAAAACCCTTATTGCAAGTGGTGCCGATAAAAGTTGCGAACAAACCGTTGAAAGGGGGAGATTTTTCAGCTAATGCAGTGATGAAAATCTCTTATCAGTAATATGGGAACGAAAATGAACAGAATTCTAAACTTAACAATATTGTTAAGTTTATTGATACTGTTTACAAAAAGTGTATTGGCAAATAACGACACAATGCGCTTTAAAAGGTACGTTGATTGAACCGCCAAATTGTATTATTAATAATGACGTTATTCTAGATATTAATTTTGGCGATGAAGTCATGACATACCGTATAGATGGAGTGAATTATTTACAATAAGTGAAGCACAGCTTGAAATGTAAAGATCCCGTTATCAATAATATGAAAATGCGAATTATTGGGGGAAGTGCGAGTTTCGATGATACAAGCTTACGAACCGATAACGAAAATCTGGCTATTAAAATATTAGTTAATAAGAAACATGTTTCGGTAAATGAATGGGTGAATTTTACCTATGATAACGGTCTTGGGGTATACCGTTTGGATGTGGTGCCAGTGAAAAATCCAGTTTCCATGTTGAAAGGAGGTTCATTCTCGGCAACGGGCATATTAATGGTGGATTACCAGTAAAGGAAATAGTCCATAAAGTTATGGACTATTAACGTAGAGTAATCAGAGAAGAGAACTGAGTTTTTGATATTTGGTTGCGAAAACTATTTCAATTAACTAGCGAATTTTTTATTAAATAAGGTTTTAACTATGAATAACAAATTAAAATTATCAACGCTGTTGGTCACTTCGGTACTTTTTAGTGGAAATGTGCTAGCTGCGGGTGAAATGAATTTTAAAGGCAAATTGATTGAGCCACCCAATTGCACTATTAACGGTGGTAAACAGATTGAGGTGGATTTTGGTAATGAAGTCATGACTTCTCGTGTGGACGGAAAGTTGTACATTAAACCCGTAGCACATGGCTTGAAATGTACAAGCCCAGAGCTCAAAGCCATGAAGTTACAAATCAAAGGGAGTGGAGCGTCGTTTGACAGCAAGAGCCTGAAAACAACAAACGAGAATCTGGCCATTGAGATACAAGCCAATGGTAAAAAATTAGGCACCAATGAGTGGTTGGATTTTGATTACACGGATGAAGCATCAGTTCCCAAACTGACAGCGGTACCTGTGAAGAATAAAGATAAGGCTTTGTCTGGCGGTACTTTCACCGCTACAGCAACGTTAATGGTGGATTATAAGTGATGAAAAATGTGGCGATAGGACGATTTTTGGCTTTTGCCACATTTTTGGCAACGGTAATTCTTGTAAGCAGGACTGTATCCGCGGCAACTAACCTGGCTTTTGGTGGCACCTTAATTGAGCCACCCTCCTGCGAAGTTAATTCAGGTGAATTGATTGATGTGGATTTTGGTGGCCGACTGGGGATAAAAAAAATCGATGGTATTCAATATCTGCAAAAAGTGGATTACAGCATCAAATGTGAACCTGGCGCTAAAGGCTGGGCGATGGAGTTGATACTAAGTGGCGAACCAACTCCCTATGACATGGCTGCTATTCAAACTGATAATCCAGATTTAGGTATTAAGTTCTTAATTAACGGCGAGGTATTTACCTTGGGTAAACCTGTATCAGTTAACCCAGCAGATTTACCTATTCTGGAGGTAGTCCCAGTTAAAACACCGGGTTCGACATTAGTGGAAGGGGCATTTGGGGCCACTGCTACGCTGCAGGCGGTATACCAGTGATGGAGGCAGAGAATAATGCACCAGCTCAGTAATCAAGTGCGGTGTGGCATGGTCGCGATGGGGATGTTGCTTAACGGGCCGGTACTGGCCGCAGATAACATGCGCTTGCATGGGGCTCTGGTCGCCGCACCCTGTGTTATTGCCCCAGGTGATGAGAATGTCCTGCTGGATTTTAGTGTGCTGGCGGATAAATATCTCTACCTGAATGGCCGTACACTTGCGCAAAAATTTCAGTTACACCTGACGGATTGTGACATCAACGCGGGCAATAGCGTGAAAGTCTCTTTCAGGGGGGTAGAAAATAGCCAACTGCCGGGTCTATTGGCACTGTCCAAGGGGAGCGAGGCCAGCGGCATCGCCATCGGGCTGGAAACAACTTCTGGTAAGGCTATCCCGTTGAATAATAATCAAGGGATAGAGCAAGAACTCAGTAACGGTAACAATGTCATTGCCTTGCAGGCCTATGTGCAAGGAGAGCCGGAGGCGATCAGTAACCACACCATAGGGCGTGGGGCATTTTCTGCCTCTGTGACCTTTGATATGGAGTATGACTAATCCCATATCAGCCTGGTTAGATGCTTACCAATGGCTGTGCCATTGCCGACGTAATGCTCCCGCCAATGCAGATGTGTGGCACTTACGTTTCCATTGGGCAGCACAAGGTATGCATTTACTGGAGCAGG
>NZ_JBLWEX010000100.1:0-10508 GCF_048323875.1 Yersinia sp. LJYL362 | reverse complement strand
ATATGTCATGGGGGATTAATCTAGGTGACAGGCTTAAACCCACGGGCACTCGCAATCTCACCCATGACATCCCGATGATCAGTCGGGGATCATCGATCCTATGAGGAAAGAGATCAAGATATAAGGGCGCTCCGGCGACTCCGTCGCTACGACCCCAACGGCACGATTCCCCTTCATTTGACTTTGTTAGCAGTCACCAATAGCTTTGTCATTAACTTCATATAGGATCATAAAATTTCCGCGATCAGATGATCGCGGAGGCAGGTTTGTTTGCGAATGACGTGACAATGTCACATTAACCCTGTGGCGGTTAGAAACTTGCGCTATCCCGACGCCAGGCATCTGCGGTAAGAGCTTCACCAAAATGACTGGAAATCAATCGCTTAGTTAGATCATGCAAGGGTGCTGCGAGCACTTCTGCGGTACTGCCGCGCTCCACAACTTCCCCTTCATGCATCACAATCACCTGGTCACTGATATGCTTCATCATGCCTAAATGTTGGGTTACATAAATATAGGATATGCCGTGCTTTTCCTGTAACTCCAGCATCAGATTAATAATCTGTGAACGCATGGACATATCCAGTGACGCCAAAGCTTCATCGGCAACAATCACTTTTGGTTGCAGGATCAATGCTCGCGCCAGCGCAATACGCTGTTTCTGACCGGAGGCCAACATATGTGGATAGTAATTAGCGTGATCCGGTAACAACCCCACCTGGCGTAAAGTCTGATAGATACGCTGTTCGCGCGCGGCGGCATCTAAATCGGTATTCAGCTTTAACGGTGCATCCAGTAGTTGGCCAATACGTTGACGCGGGTTAAGCGAGGTACTCGGGTCTTGGAAAATCATCCGAATACGCTGGCTGCGATAAGCATAATCACCATACACCAGGCGGTGGTCGTCAATGAGCAATTCACCGTCGGTCGGTTCAATCATGCCCGACAGCATTTTAGCTAAGGTAGATTTACCCGAACCATTTTCACCAATAACCGCCAGTGTTTGACCTTCGCGTAAGGTGAAACTGACCGCTTTAACCGCCTCCACATGCTGGCGACGAAACAGCCCAGTGCGATAGCGAAAGGTTTTGCTCAGGTTACGGACTTCGAGCAGTGTCTCGGCCATTATTGCTCCTCCAGATTTAAGGGGAAGTGGCAGGCAAAGGCGTGGTTTTTCACCAATCGCAAGCGCGGTGTTTCGATACAGGTTTTCTGGGCATAAGGGCAACGAGGCCCCAGACGACAACCAATCGGCAAGTGCTCCAATGAAGGAATCGCTCCCGGTAAAGTATTCAGCCGACTTTTGTGTGGCAGAGAGCGGCCAAAGTCAGGCATGGCGCGGATCAGCGCTTGAGTATAAGGATGGTGTGGGGATGCCAGCAGGTCTTCACAAACAGCACTTTCCACCGTCTGACCGCAATACAACACATTAATCCGGGTGGCCCATTTACTCATCATTTGTAAGTCATGGCTGATGAGCAAAATTGTGGTGTTATTGTTTTGATTCAGCCGTGCCAGTAAACGGAAAATCTGTGCCTGAGTGGTAGGTTCCATCGCATTGGTGGGCTCATCGGCAATCAGTAAGCGGGGCTGATTGGCCAGCGCAATAGCAATCATCACCTTTTGGCATT
The DNA here is from genome assembly GCF_048323875.1 of Yersinia sp. LJYL362. NCBI lineage: Bacteria > Pseudomonadati > Pseudomonadota > Gammaproteobacteria > Enterobacterales > Yersiniaceae > Yersinia > Yersinia sp. LJYL362. The sequence continues at coordinate 8,877 of NZ_JBLWEX010000100.1, read as the reverse complement.
CGCCTTCGGTCAGTTCGTAGGGATAACTGCCCATAATGTCTTTGTGGTCTTTAATCCCCACCCGATGCAGCAACTCGATTGCCCGACGTTTACGCCAATGGAATCGCTGCCACCAGCGGCCTTTGTAAGTCCAACCTGGGATAGCTTGCACCAGTTGCCGACCAATACTTTCTGACGGATCCAAACAGGATTGCGGCTCCTGAAAAATCATCGAAATATTATGGCCGATCACCTTACGTCGCTCACGGGGGGTCAGTTGCAACAGGTCAATATCATTAAAGCGAAAACGGTCGGCGGTAATACGCCAGTTATCTTTGCTTACGCCACAGATAGCCTTGGCAATCAAACTCTTGCCCGAGCCTGATTCGCCGACTATGCCACGGACTTCCCCCTCCGTGAGGGTGATACTGATGCGGTCAACCGCTTTCACCATCCCTTCGGCAGTCATAAATTCAATGGTGAGGTTACGAATATCAAGTAACGGCATTATTCCACCCCCGCATTAATAGCTCGGCGCATACCATCACCTAACAGATTAACCAGCAGTACACTGACCAAAATTGCCCCACCGGGTAACATCACGGTCCACGGCGCGACATAGACTAAATCCAGTGAATCTCCGAGCATTGCCCCCCATTCTGGCGAGGGTAATTGCGCGCCTAAATCGAGAAAACCCAAGGCCGCAATATCCAAAATCGCCATTGAGAGCGCGCGAGTAAATTCAGTGACTAACACTGCCGCGATATTCGGCAAAATGGCATAGGCCAAAATATGGGGAGTCGATGCACCATCCAGACGGGCGGCAATCACATATTCTTTATCCAGCTCATCATGCACGGCACTGTAAATCGTGCGCACCATGCGGGGAAGTAGTGCCAACCAGACGGCGAACATGGCGTGTTCTAAACTCGGGCCGACAAAAGCCACCACAATAATGGCTAGCAGCAGGGAGGGGATTGAGAGCAGTGTATCCAGCACGTGATTAAGAATGGCAGAACGAAAACCGTGGGTGATACCTGCAAACACCCCGAGGATCACGCCACACAGTGCCGCTGCCACTGTCACTAATAGCGCCGACCCATAAGTGGATGCAGTGCCCGCTAATAAACGGCTTAAAATATCGCGCCCTAAGTCATCAGTGCCCAGGAAGAAAGAGACATTGCCGTAACGTGACCATGAGGGGGGCAGTAACTGGTAGCCCAAAAACTGTTGGTCGAGAGCGTAAGGGGCTAGCGTGCTGCCCAGTACACATAACACTAACAACCCCAGCACGCCATAAAACCCTACCATTGCCAGGCCATCGGCATAGAAAAGCCGCCAGGTATAGAGCAGCGGGCTGGGCATTTTCTTCTCGCGGTAGACATTATCGAAGGGCATACCATTCCTTATGCTTTAACGGCGTCATCATCGCGCCCAGGATATCCGACAGAACGTTAATGACGATAACCAGCGAACCGACTACCATCACGCCGGCTGATATTGCAGCATAATCTTGTTGTCGAATCGCATTGATTAGCCAACGACCTAACCCCGGCCAGTTAAACACCACTTCGGTTATCATCGCCAATGTCAGCATGGTCGAGAACTGTAACCCCAATTTTGGAATGATCGGCGGTAAAGCATTGTGCAACACATGGCGGCGAATAATGGTAAAGCGGGACAAACCACGGGTTGCCGCCGCTTTAATATAGTTTTGCCCGATAACATCATCGGTACTGGTGCGCATTAAACGAATGACTTCCGTGGTGGGGGCTACGGCCAGTGCCGTGATGGGTAAAATCATATGTTGCAACGCACTGAGCATCATTTCTTTACGATACGGCGAGGGTGACAGCCACGCATCGACTAACGCCAGCCCGGTGACAGGTTTCACTTGATATAACAGGTCAAAACGCCCAGAAACCGGCAGCCATCCCAAATGCAGCGAAAAGAACAACATCAGTAGCAGGGCGAGCCAAAATACCGGGATTGAGAAACCGATGAGTGCAATGGAACTGATGGCAATATCAGCAAATTTGCCGCGCATCACACCGGCAATAATCCCCAGTGGAATACCGATAAATAGCGCCAAGGTAAAGGCCAGAACACATAGCTCCATCGTGGCAGGGAAAGCTTCGCGCAATTGCTCACTGATTGGTTGACCATTAATGCTGGAAACGCCAAAGTCCCACTGAAGCAAGCTGCTGAAATAGAAACGGTAGGCATCGAGCAGAGATGCGCCATTCAAGGGGGCATGAGGAGTAAAATAGCTCAGGCTAAAACTGACCAATGACAACATAAAGAGGGTTATCAACAGCAGTAATAAGCGCCGCAATGTGAAGATTATCATGGCTTTTTGCCCTCATCGCGATTGCTTTGGTGAGACTGGCTTTCTTGAAGCTGGTTTTCGCGAAACACGCCTGCAAAAGAAGAATTACCAAATGGGCTTAAAACTAAACCTTTAATATCATAACGGTATGCTTGCAACCGCAAGGATGACGCCAGGGGTAACAGCGGCAGTTGCTGTTCCAGAATGCGCTGGGCTTGCTGATAATATTCAATACGTGCCGATAATTGCTGGGAACGTAAAGCTTTTTGCAGCAACTCATCAAACTCAGGGTCACACCAGTGAGCATAGTTTGTTTGCGAACGGATTGCTGCACAGCTTAATAGTGGGCGGAAGAAACTGTCGGGGTCATTACTGTCGGTTGACCAGCCAGAGAGTGTCAGGTCGTGGCTCATCTCCATCAGGCGAGCTTCCTGGAAACGGCCTTCGACCGGCACGATATTCACCGTAATACCGACCTGCGCTAAGTCAGCTTGTATCAACTCTGCCGTTTTTAAAGGGCTGGGGTTATAGGACTGCGATGCCGTCGGCACCCATAAGTTGAGTTGCAGCTTGGTGATACCCAGCTCTTTGAGGATCGCTTTGGCTTTTTCCGGATTATATTCAGTCACTTGAGCCTGATTATCATAAGCCCATGATGCACGGGGCAAAATGGATGCCGCAGTTTCCGCCGTGCCATAATAGATTGATTGCATCAATCGTTGGTTATTAATAGATAAGGCGATGGCCTGGCGGACGCGTTGATCATTCAGCGGCGGTTTGCGGGTATTAAAGGCCAAATAAGCCACGTTCATCCCTGGGCGCAGAGTCAAGCGCAGGCGGGGGTCATCGCGTAAAATAGATAACTGGCTAGCAGCGGGATAGGCCAATACATCACATTCACCAGTTAATAACTTGGATAAGCGGCCAGTTCCTCCCGCCCCGAGGTCAATGACGACCTGCGGCATGCGTGGCAAACCTTTCCAATAATCACTGTTACGGAACAAACGGATATATTGCCCGGACCGATATTCGTTTAATAAGAAGGGGCCAGTGCCTACCGGCTCGCGATCGATCTGCTCTTGTCGGCCCTGTTGGGTTAATACATCGGCATATTCGGCTGAAAGGATCGGCGCATAGTGGGTCGCTAAGTGCCACAGAAATGAAGCATCGGGGGCTTTCAGTTTAAATTCAACAGTATAGTCATCAAGTTTTTTGACACTTTGCACTGCATCAGCAAATTGCAGGCTATCAAAGTAAGGATATTCACCGCCGTTGACCTCATGATAAGGATGCTGCGAATCAAATACCCGTTGGAAACTGAATACCACGTCATCAGCATTCATCTTGCGTGTGGGAGTAAACCAATCGGTAGTCTGGAACGGGACATCTTTACGCAAATGAAAACGGTAGGTAGCCCCGTTATCCAGCACTTGCCAGCTTTCCGCCAATTCAGGGCTTAACCGGTAGGTATAGGGGTCAACATCTAATAAGCGGTCATAAAGCTGCGCCGCAAGGGTGTCGATAGTTAATCCGCTACTGGCCATCTGTGGATTGAAGGTATTCAGTATCCCACTGACACAATAGACAAAACCGCGCTGACGGATATCCGGCAGAGGTTGAGTCGGTTCGGCGGCTGGGGCAGGTTGCGCCAGCGCTGGGGTCGCAAGGCAAGCCAGCGGGAGCATCCAAATCGATAGCATCAAAATAAGTAATGCACGCATAAACGCTTCGCAGTAAGTAAGCAATACACTTAGTGTACCGTAATCTGGCACGCCTCCCAATCCATTGAGCAAAACAACTGCGCTGTCTGCTGTTTGTTGCAGCAATTGAGAGTAATAAGCAGCAAATTATTGTTTATTCACCGAGAAATCGGGAAGGCATCATTAGGGGGAAAGGTTTTTCATCCTGAAATTGTCCGTAATTCCATCAGAATTAGTATGGGAATGAGAAAAATTCTCAACAAAGTGTTTGCAAGTGCTATTGATAACCATTATCATCTGTTTGCTCTTCGAGACAAAGCTAGTTGTTTCAGGCTTTTGACAGAAAAGCACGACATTGCTCACATTGCTTCCAGTGTTTTTTAAGCCAGCTCGGGTGCTGGCTTTTTTTTTACCTACCGTCGCCAATTCCCTTTCCGATAGTAAGTGTACTGACGTCCAGTTATGATTTAATTTAAATAATAATATTTAACATGTATACGCCCAGTTATTTTGGATTATGACATCAATGTATCCATTGCTATATTCATACATGAAATATATGAGTAACAAAGCTACATTTAGATTTTATGGAGGCGTGATGGGCCGATGTCAGTTAATGATTTTATTGCTTACTTTATGCCTGATAAATTTTAAGAGCAGGGCTAAACCACCTGATATTGTCTGGCGTGTTGATACTCGTGACCATCATGAAATATTCAGTCAGGGTTTTTATTCTTCAGGTGACAATGATCTGGTGCTAGAACACCTGAGTGGTAGAAGCTGCCGTAGTAATATTTACCAACTCGCAGATAGTGCATTTATTTCTACTACGGCGGACAGAAGTTTTGCTTACGATTATTTAGAAAGAGTGTTGAAAAATATAAAAACGACAATGACCAGTGGTCCAAAGGCGTATATTTATCAGATACGAGCTGATACTAATATGTATAGTGCAGATCATACCCTGGATTTTTTATTACGACTGGGGGCCAGTGAGATTCAACAGGAGATTCATCGTATTTTTCGTTATGCACCCTACTTATCAGAATGGATGGCCCATCGCAGAGTTTTAGCGGAACAGGTCATGTCAGCAACTTCATATTTATTGCATCAGGGCAACGTTATGTTTAATGGATATATTCCCAACCCTTTCTATCAACAAACACGTTCGAGTGCCAGTATGAATCCTTATCATAGCGTTTTTATTGTACCTTCAGCTCTGAATATGATGCGAACCTGGATGTTAAGAATGGGAATCAGACCAATGGTCAGGGCGTGTTTTGGTAGTATGGATCCGATAGACTCCAAACGGAGCATAAATTTCAACTATAGAGGTCATGGCAAAATGTTTATGCTGGTGGCTATTTTATAAAGATAAATTTTATATATCATTAAATGGAGGGTTTATATTATGAAATTAATTTTTTGTGGGGTTATTATATTTATGTGCGGGCCTGCACTGGCGACGAAAACGGGAGAGCTAAAATCACAATGTGAAGTTGATAATGGTACCATGATTTATAATCGGATAATTAAAGGTTATAATGCCAGCATTATGTGGCGTCCGGATGACACATCGCTCGATGCGATTAATATTAAGATAGATAATAAATGGTATGGAGCCATAGCAGATGATAGAACAAATGGTAATGCGGCTAAAGGGATGTCCAGTTTTGCACAAGCAGCATTTTTAATTAACCTTCCTGTTAATGTTTGCATTAAAGATGGCTATCTACGAGGAGTTGAAGGTACCGACTGATATTCCAGTCAGCGCCCTCTGTTTAGCGGTGTGGCTGATTTATTTATTGTTCGTTTACCAATATTTGATGTTTTTTCAGCATACCTCGTAATTGATGATAAGTTAATCCTAACAGACTGGCTGCCTTGCGCTGATTAAATCGCGCCTGCTCCAACGCCTGTTTGAGTATCTGTTGTTCACTATTATGCAGCCAATCTTTAAGATTGATCGGTAAGGTGGGCAATTCGCCGGTTTGGCTGCCCGAGTCGTTGCGTTCAATACCCTCGTTTTCCCAGTTCTGCTGGCGGGCAAAAGGGTCGATAATGATGTTATCCAGCGCCTTGCTGCTGTCGCCGTGGCGATATACTGAGCGCTCGACGACATTTTTCAGCTCACGCACATTTCCCGGCCAACGATATTTCAGTAATTGCTGTTCAGCTTGCGGGGTAAAACCGGGGAACAGTGGCAGACCTAATTCTCGGCACATCTGAATCGCAAAATGCTCTGCCAGTAACATGATATCTTGCTGGCGCTCACGTAACGGTGGCAATTGCACCACATCAAATGCCAGACGGTCGAGCAGGTCAGCGCGGAATTTCCCGGCGGCGGCCAGCGCGGGCAAGTTGTCATTGGTTGCACACACTAAACGAACATCCACTTGCAAGGGTTGGCTCCCACCAACACGCTCCAGATGACCATACTCAATCACCCGTAATAGCTTTTCCTGTACCAGCATAGGGGCGGTTGCCAGTTCATCTAAAAATAGCGTGCCGCCATCTGCGCGTTCAAAACGCCCAAGATGGCGCTTCTGCGCGCCAGTAAAGGCTCCCGCCTCATGGCCGAACAGTTCTGAATCGAGCAAATTTTCATTAAGAGCGGCACAATTGAGTGAAATAAACGGCCCCTGCCAACGGCCTGATAAATAATGCAGGCGATGGGCTATCAACTCCTTGCCGGTACCTCGTTCACCAATCACCAACACTGGCTTATTCAGCTTTGCCAGCCCTGAAACTTGCTCCAGCACTTCAACAAAAGAGTTGGCCTGGCCTAACAGGTTTTCTAATTGCTCGCTCATGATGAAATTCGCCAATAGTTGGTTAAAGTAATCACTTTACATTTTATATTCAAACAGTCAAAAATTATTTTTTGTTACTTTTCAAGTAACTAACTTTATGGAAAAGTTGGCACGACTCTTGATATATCACTATTGAAATTATGTGAATCGGCGCAACCAAACGCCAATTAGTTTAAAGAGGATGTAAATTATGGGTATTTTTTCTCGTTTTGCCGATATCGTAAACGCCAACATCAATACATTACTGGATAAAGCTGAAGACCCACAAAAGTTGGTGCGGCTGATGATTCAGGAAATGGAAGATACACTGGTTGAGATCCGCTCAACATCGGCCCGCGCACTGGCTGAGAAAAAACAGCTGCTACGCCGCATTGAACATTGTGAAAGTCAGCAGCAAGAGTGGCAGGATAAAGCTGAACTGGCTTTGCGCAAAGATAAAGAAGATTTGGCGCGTGCCGCCCTGATTGAAAAGCAAAAAGTGGTCGCACTGATTGAGACGCTGACTCGTGAAGTGACGACGGTTGATGAAACGCTTACCCGCATGAAGCATGAAATCACTGAGCTTGAAAGTAAGCTGACTGAAACGCGTGCCCGGCAGCAAGCCCTGACACTGCGTCATCAAGCGGCTGCATCATCTCGTGATGTTCGCCGTCAGTTAGACAGTGGCAAACTGGATGAAGCAATGGCCCGTTTTGAACAGTTTGAGCGCCGCATTGACCATATGGAAGCTGAGGCTGAAACTGTGGGTATTGGCAAACAAAAGTCATTGGAAAGCCAGTTTGCCGAACTGAAAGCTGATGATGAAATTAGCAACCAACTGGCCGCACTGAAAGCAAAAATGAATTCAGCGCAATAAGTTAGCGCTAAACTTCAGAAAAATACCTCGTCAGGCCGTCGGCATACAGGCGGCCTGCCATGATTACAATGCGGATATCCGCGAGCATATATACACCAATAATTCGAGTTGCAGGAAGGCGGCAACTGAGCGAGTCCCAGGAGCTTACACAAGTAAGTGACTGAGGTGAACGAAGGCAGCCAACACACATGCAGCTTGAAGTATGACGGGTATAATTGAGGGGAACCAATGAGTATCCTATTTCTTGCTATACCGCTGACCATTTTTGTGTTGTTTGTCGCACCGATTTGGTTATGGCTGCATTACAGCAATCGCCAGCAAAGCGGTGCTCAACTTAGTCATCAGGATATGCAACGTCTATCGCAGTTAACAGACGATGCGCGCCGGATGCGTGACCGCATTCAGGCATTGGAAGAAATTCTTGATGCCGAGCATCCGAATTGGAGGCAGTCATAATGGGCGATATGTTTAAAAACGATTCGTTTAAAAGCAATTCATTTAAAAATAATGTGTTAAGTAAGAAGAAACTCTATCGCGTGCCAGAAGAAGGCATGATCAAGGGCGTTTGTGCCGGGTTAGCGCACTATTTTGATATTCCGGTGCGGCTGATTCGTGTGATGGTGGTGTTATCGCTGTTCTTTGGTCTGTTCGTTTTCACCATTGCGGCTTATATCGTACTGACTTTCTTGTTGGAACCTGCGCCTGCATCCAGTTTTAGTGAGCATCACGAGGCGACGCCGCGCCAGCTTCTTGATCAACTTGAGTATGAACTGAGGGCTGGAGAGCAACGTTTGCGCCAGGTCGAGCGCTATGTCACTTCCGAAACCTTTGGGGTGCAGAGCCGTTTTCGTCAGTTGTGATATGACTTATTCAATTAACGCTAAAGTCTGCCGGAGGGCATAACGATGAACAATAATCCCGCCCGCAGCCGTGCAGGTGTAGTATTAACCACACTAATTAAAATTATTTTTAGTGTCGCATTGACCTATGGCCCGGCAGGTGCAGCAGGTTTTATCGTCAGAAATGTCAGCCGCAAACCCTTGCGCTGGTTGTTGCTGATGATGTTGGAACCCATGCTAAAACGTGCAATGGGGGCAGCGGCGGGTCAATTTGCCAAGGAGAAGCATGAAACGACTGCAAAATGAGATTACGTCATTGGTCAATCGCGGGATGGATAGGCATCTGCGGTTGGCAGTAACC